>JAYWBY010000112.1:0-6591 GCA_043781115.1 Pseudomonadota bacterium | reverse complement strand
CGATGTTCGTTCACATCGGCATCCTCCACTTCGCCGTGAACAGCTACATGCTTTATGCGATCGGCTTCCAGCTGGAGCGGATCCTTGGCGGCGCTTGGTACGTGGCGGTCTACCTCTCGGCAGGCATCGCCGGCAACATCGCCAGCGCCGTCTTCAGCGTCAATCCCAGCGCCGGCGCTTCGGGCGCGATCTTTGGGCTGCTTGGCGCCGGGTTTTTCCTCGAGCACACGATCGGCAAGCGCATGCACGAGGTCACCGGCCGGAAGCCACGCAACCGTGCCTATGCCATGACGGTGGCGATCAACTTGGCGTTCGGTTTCATCGTGCCTTTCATCGACAACTCGGCGCACTTAGGCGGCCTGTTCACGGGGACGCTGCTGACCGTCGCCATGATCAACATTCGGCCGAACAACTTGCAGGTACAGCGGCGGGGGCTCGGCTACGCGCTCTTGGTCGGCGTCGCCATCATAGCGGGTGTCGGCGCTTACTTCGGCACGTCGAAGGACTATCTCGAGCGTCGCGTGGAAGCCGCTGGAGACCGCTCTGACGACAAAGAGGAGCAGTACTACCATTACTCTCAGGCGATCGAGATGGTGCCGGGGGACGCAGCGTTACGCCTGAAGCGCGGTCGTTTGCTCTTCTTGATGAATGAACCGCAATACGCCTTTCAGGATCTTCGCGTCATCATTCAGCAAGGTAAGATGGGCAAAGAGCTCGAGGCCCTGGCGGACGAGTTAGAGAAGAAGAATAAGGTGAGCGACGCCTGGCAAGTGCGGCGAATGGTCGCCCACGGTCCGGGCGAGCTGAGGCCCTAAGCGGCCATGCCGCGAGAAAAGATTGCTTCCGGAACGTAATTCCAACGTAGCCTGGGACGGAACCCAGGAAGCCGGATCTCGGCTTCCGACTGATCCGGACCAGGCGCTGACCGCGCGGGGAGTCCGAAAGTTGGTCCAAGAGCCTAGAATCGAGGGATCATTGATCGGGAATGTTCGGCCGGTGCTGCCCGAGGGCTCTTACTACGCCGCTCGGCCGCGATGAGCCCATTTCTCGGTCCAAGGTGCTTGATAACTCTGGCGGAGGATTTCGCGCAGGCGCGGGCTCAGACCTTCGTTGCGGCTGGCGGCGGCGAACCAAAAGCGCGCAGCGTGCCGCGTTGCCTGCCAGTAGAGTTCATAGTCTTCGCTGACGATGATGGCATCGTCGAAAAGCTTGCGGGCCAGCGGCGAAAGGTGGAATTTGCCGGCCTGGGCTTCCAGCAGAGTCGCCGACATCAACAGCTTGTCGACTTCTCCCTGCCACTCGAGTTCGAGCTTCGACACGCCCCGATTCTGCTTTTGCCGATTTAAGATCAGGTGGAAGTGGCTCAACTCCTCGACCAAAGTGCAAAACTCGTCGAGGTTGTCGTTGTCGAGGCGGGCCAGGGGATCGTGGACCTCAAGCTTGGCGCCGATCGCGTCGTCATAGTGGATGCCGATGAAGAGGTCGTCGGTCGCGGCGGACTCTTGAAGGAAGACGCCACCGCGTGCCTGAAACTCCGGCAGAGCTTCTACCGAAGACCCGAGGCTCTTCGCCAACTCGACGCGGCTGACGAGATGGTTCTTGGCTTCCGCCAACGGCACGAAGCCATAGAAGTCGGCGAGCCGGCGCTCGACCACGTCCATTATCGCCGTGAGGCGTGTCACTGGCGTTCCCGCGTCGGGTTCGGCACCGGCGAGATGCCGACCTTGTGGAGCAAGCGGCGCAAGCGGTCCGAGTGGGTGCGCGTCCATCGGTCGTAAATCGCCAGGATGTCGACGGGCTTCGGATTGCCTGGAATTTCCGAGACTTCCGCGACCACTTCCACGAGCGAGTGAAACTTGTCGGCGAGGTTGTTGTACATTTCGGTGAATTGCTCGTCGCCGTGTTGGTCGCGCATCAACGTCGAGACGTTGGTGTAAGCGGAGGAGCCGAGCGAAATGTAATAGCTGATGTCGAAGGCTTTGCGATTGAAGTAGTCCTGAAAGAAGCCGGCGAAGTAGAGGCTCGTGTCGCCGAGGTACTTGAAGATTTTGAGCTGCTGAGCCGGCGGCGCTTCCATCGCTTGCTTCAGCATCAAGGCCATCGGCGTTTCCATGGCGCGGAGTTCGCCGCTCACGGTTTCGAGTTTGCTGGGTACGATGAACTGGCAGAGCAGGTTGACGAGATAGAATTCAAGATCGTCGCTGAGTTTGATGTTCTGATTGGCGACGGCTTCCGTCACCTTCTCGCGGAAGAACTCCTGCGGTTGGACCATTAGCCTAAGCTGTGGCTCACCCATGGCGCGATCCTCGCATCGTATTCGTCGGAAAGTTGTCGGGGGACTTACTCAATATTTTCTCTTTTAATTGGCCGGCCAGTCAATACAGCCCAACCTCGTCACTGACACCGTACTCATCGGTAACTGCGGACTTTTTCTTTAGAAGTTGTACGTCTCGACGGATTTTCGTCTGGCGGCGAGGGCGGCGCGGCGGGCCCAACATACTGGAATAATTGTCAGTTTTATGGGGCTTGGCCTTTCAGGTGGGTCGCCCCTATAATCGACTTCCGGCCTTTTTCGGGGCCCGGTTCGAGGGTCTTTTGAGGGTCTTACGTGCAAGAAGCTCGAGACAAAAAGCCGTCCAAAGCGGCGGAGTCTGGCGTCGCGGCGGCTGAAAAGCTCGGCCTCGAGGACATCGTCCATCTCGCCAACAAAATCGGCCTCGAATATGCCGGAGCTAAAAAAGAGGCAGAGCGCCTCGACCTGCTGAAGGCCACCGTCCGGGCGCGCGTTTCGATCCGTTTGGACGACGGCAAGCTCAGCGAAGCGAAGCTGCGCCGCCTGACCGAGACAGACGACGAGTACGTCAACTTCATCGAGCAGCTGGCCGCGGCGAAGGGCGAAAGCGACAAGTTACGCATTCGCTACGAGTCTTACAAGAACCTGTTCGAAGCGCGCCGGAGCCTGCTCAGCTACCAAAAAGCCGAGATGAAGCTGCTGTAGCGGAGTGCTCTTTCAAAAGCCGCGAGTCGCGTAAGCGATGTTGAGGTCGGCGCTCCACACGGAGGGACGGTGCTCTCTGATCGGGCCCTCTTCTATCCCGTCGAAGAAGCGGTACGATCCTCCGACGCCCCATTGAAAGCCCGAGCGGTCGCCGAAGAGCAAATTGACGCTAGGCCAACAGATGAAGGCGCCGTCGCCGAGCGTCGCCGCGTCTTCGTCGTCGGGTTCATTCGTCGGCTTCATGGTGAAAGCGGCCCCGCCCAAGAGCGCGCCGGCGAGGAGGCGATGGCGCGGTCCAAGCTGCCATTCGTAGTCGGCCGTCACGCCATACGCCAGCATCGACGTGTGGTAGTCCGTGTTTTTGTAGCGGAGCTTCGTGGTGTTGAGGGGCAGATCCAGCGCACCGCCAAGGCGGAGGTGGTAGTAGATGATGGACGAGGTCCCGAGCTGAAGGTTGACCGCGGTCTTCTTGCCAAATTCGCCGAGGCGGAGGGCCGCTTCCGGACGGTGATAAGTGAAATGTTCGTACTCGATCAACTTGGCTTCCGACTGCTGAAGAGGCAGTGCCAGGGCAAAGTCGTCGAAGCTGTTGTGAAACGCCGGCTCGCGCTTTGGAAAGTTCGGGAATCGGTCGCGGTTCCTCGAAAGCTCGTATTTTAGATCAACCGCCTGAGTCTCCCCGGTCCAGTAGTAGCTGGAACCGCTCTTCTTCTTCCTTTTCGTCGGGTTGGAGACGCCCACCGCGTTGTCCTCGGACGCCGTCAGGTTTTGCGTCGCCAGCCAGACCGTCTTGTTCAGCAAGGAATCCCACAAGCCCATCTTCGCCACGAATTCGCGCTTGCTCTGGTAAATTTTGCGGTCCTGCTCTTGGTCGCTGCGGAATTGGTAAGCGACGTCGTAGCCGAGTCGTTCGTCGGTGATCGCGAAAAAGAAAATGAAGCGGATGGCTTGATTCCCCTCTTTTAGAGCCTCGACGTCCTTCGCCTCCAGAGGGATTTTGTCGACGACGCGCTCGGCGAGGTCCTTTAGGTTGGCGACTTTCAGCATGTTCTCGAAAGCGCCGCCGGCGCCGAAAACCCGGATGTCGTGACGGAGGCGGGCGAAGATCTTCTTGAACTCCTGCGGGTAATCCAGCCGCTCGGAATCGGAGAAGAACGTCAGATCCTTTTTGAATCCCTCGGGTGCCGAAGGGGACTTCCGCAAATCGAACAGCGGTGTCATCAAGATCTCGTCGCGCTTCAAGGCGTCCCAATCGAAGCCAGGGTCGACCTCTATCTGCGAGATGTGCGTCGAGATGCAGCCGTCGAGGCCGAGCGCCAAGACGGAAGCGGCGAAGATTTTGACTAGCCTGAGCATTGGCGAAGACTATAGCGAATTCCTAGGCCGCGGGCCCCTAGGAATTCGCTTGGTCGGTATCGCTAAACTCGGCTGGGTCCGCGGGCGCCAAACGCCTCGCGCTGGGCTTCTTGCCATTGGCTCGAAGCCTGCTTCAGGCGATCGAGACTAGCTTCGACCGGCCGCTCGCCTGTGCTCCAAGGCGTCGTCCAACCGTCGGCGACTCGCCGGATGATCCGGCGCCAGTCGTTGCCGTTCTGGGTCGAGGCCAGCTCCATCCACATGCTTTGGATCAGTTCGTCGTATTGGCTCGCCAAGGACGGGTAGGCGTCGGACGCTTGCCAATACTTGGCGTAGACGTTTTCGAGGCCGCTCATCACGAAGGGATCCCTAGGCAGTCTGAGGTTGAAACGCGAAGCGTCGCGCTGAATCGCCTCGAAAAAGCGCCGGCTTGGGTCTTGCCAGTGCAGGCCCAACTTCAGCACTCCGATGCCCATCAAGATCGCCGCAGGCGTGAAAGCCCCACGCGTCACGAGGAAGAGGCCAATGGCGATCATGATCCAGCCGTGTCTCGGACGGCGCCAAGTTCTGCGGTAGTACATACGTTTACCCACCTAATTCGCTGAGCCGGCGACGACGACGGCCGGCATGGTTTGGCGACGCATCCCCTGCTTGATGTGGTCGAGGACGGATTGATGACGACTCTTGGCGCGCTGGTCGCGCATTTGTTGCCAGTCCTTCTCCCAGTTCTCGCGCTTGACGTGCAAGGTTTCCATCTCGGCCTCGAGGCGCCGAATCTGGTCGGCCAGCGGTTGATGGAGCTTCGCTCCGGCCGCGGGCACGACCCGAGACAAGTTCTGTAGTTCGTTCTGCAGCTGCTTCCTGACACGAAGCGCTTGATAGCGACTGGTCAGCGTTCCGAGCATTTGCTCGGCTTGCACGATCTCGTGGGCCAGTTGCTTCTCGGTGTCGCGCGCCAGGTCGATGTCTTTCGCGATGGTGTCTAGCTGGCCACGAAGAAACTTACGTTCTTCCTCGGCAGCCTCCAGCCGTGCGATAAGATTCAACGCCAACTCGTCGCGACTCTCGGCCGCCGCTTGTTCCGTGTCGGCCTTGAGCTCGATGAGCTCCCGGTCGAGGGCCAGCAGCTGGTCGCCGAGCTTCTTCTTCTGAAAGATCAAATTGGTCAGCGCGTCGCGGACGCTGCGTAGGTGGCGTTTGTGGGTCTCGATCGACCCTTGCGCCACAAGTGACTGGTTGCGCTCCTCGCCTCTGCCAACCAGCTGCGACCAAAAGCCAAGCCAGAGAACACGTAGTCTTTCGAATAGCATCGTCAAATCTCCCATCCGTTAAGAATTAAGCCGTCAGGCGCTGTGCCGAACGATGGCCAACAGGAATTACGAAGTGAAGCACCACATAGCCGACGACCGTTGCGCCGAGGGACGCGAGCGCCATGAACACGCAGAGGGTTCGGACCAAGCCGACCTCCATGCCGATCTGTTCGCTGACTCGGGCGCAAACAGCAAGGAAGCGTTTGTCGTGGGCTTCGGCGAGGCGGTCTTCTCTCGGCAGGGTGTAGGCCAGCACCACGTAAAGAAGCAGGCCCGTGCCGAGCGCCATCACCGAGACCAACCACAGCAGACGAACCAACCAAGGTTCGAGGCCGAAGCGCCTCCCGAGGCCAGCGCAGACGCCCGCGACGAGGCCGTCGGAGCTTCTGACCCATTTGTAGTCATAGGTGTCATTAGTCATGTTAAGGACCGAATCCATTGAATTTTGCTCCTAAAGCAAAGGTGTTCGAAGTGGCCTCACGGCCTGCTCATGGACCCCATTATACATATCGGTATGCATGAGTCAATACTTTAGCGACTAAAGTATGCTTCGATACAACCGATTGATCCTCCAAGCCTATTGACCTACATACGAAGGCGTGGACCCCGTTTTGAAAAGAATCAGCCTTCTTCTACGCGAAGAGCAGTATCAAGCCCTGACGGAGCGTGGGCTCAACGTCAGCGGACTCGTCCGCGACTTGATCGACGACCATCTGAGCGAACACAAGATCACCATCGGAGTCAGCGAGGAAACTCGCAGCCTCTACGACAAGATCGTGTCGAACACGGGTAGCTCCGACGAAGACATCGAGAAATACTTCCGCGATGCCTTGGGCGTGATGCTGAAAGACAAGATCAAAGAGATGCAGGAACTGCAGGACGACGCGTTCAAGAAGTGAGATGGGGTCAGGCACCTCGCGTAAGTCC
>JAYWBY010000111.1:0-2318 GCA_043781115.1 Pseudomonadota bacterium | reverse complement strand
TGGGTTCGTTAGAGTTCTTTGGAAGGTTCATTGAGGGTCGTCAGGCGGCGCTTCTTGATGCGCTCGACCAGGGTCGTCCGGTTGAGGCCGAGAAGTTTGGCGGCTTGGTTGCGGTTGTTGCCGGTGCGCTCGAGGGCTTGCCGGATCAGGTCGTTCTCGAGGCCCTCGATGAAGGTCGTGAGGTCCAGCCCGTTTTCCGGCAGCTCGCCGTAAGTGGCGGGGAACTGGGCCGGGGGCAGGGCGGGGCGGGCCAGCGGCATCGAGGTGCTGCGCACCACCGGTTGCACGACGCTTGCTGCCAGGGTCGACTCTTCTTCCAGGCGCTCGATCATTTCACTCGGAAGGTCGGATATGCCGATGGCGCCGCCGCCTTTCATGACGACCAAACGCTCGACCAGGTTGCCGAGTTGGCGAACGTTGCCGGGCCAGCTGTAGCGCCCGAGGAGTTCGATCAGCTCGTCGACGAAGTAGCAGGGCGAGGAAACGCTTTGGACGCGGTTGGCGGTCTCGATGAAGTTGTCGAGGAGGGCCGGGATGTCCTCGGCGCGCTCGCGCAGAGGCGGCACGGTGATCGGCAGGACGTTCAAGCGGTAGAAGAGGTCGAGGCGGAAGGCCCCTTGCTTGATCGCCTTCTCTAGATTCATGTTGGTCGCGGCGATGACGCGCACGTCGACTTCTTTGGTGTCGTTGCCGCCCAGCAGCGTGAACTTCTTGTCCTGCAGGACGCGCAAAAGCTTCGCTTGGAGCGACTGCGGCATGTCGCCGATTTCGTCGAGGAAGATCGTGCCGCCAGCAGCGGCCTCGAAGTGGCCTATGCGGCGGCGGTCGGCGCCGGTGAAGGCGCCCTTTTCGTGACCGAAGAGTTCGGCTTCGAGTAGTTGTTCCGGGATGGCGCTGCAGTTGAGGGGGCTATAGGGCTTGTGGGAACGTGGCGAGAGGCGGTGGATGGCGGAAGCAATCAGCTCCTTGCCGGTGCCGCTTTCGCCCAAGATCAGCACGGAGCTGTCCGAGCGCGCCACTTTACTGATGGTTTCCAGGACTTTGAGCATGGCACTGCTGCGCCCGATAATTTCCGGGAAGCACTGGCGCCAGTTCTCGACGGGGCGGCCGGGCCCCTTCGTGTCCTCGAGCAGGAGCGACTGCGGGGAGCTATGAATGTCGCTGAGAGAACGAGGGTCGGATGAGCGCATGGGTTCGCTTGGACCTCCGAAAGGGTTCGGCTACGGGATCACGAGAATGACGAGGGAGTTTCGACGCAGCCTAGGGGAGACCGTGCTGCGGCGTGACGAAAAGATGCGAGAGTAGTTGCCTGTGTCTTTATCTTACCAAAGGCTCAGATTGCGGTGCAAATCTTGCCTGACGTATTTTCAGGCTGTGTCTCGCGCAACACGCCTAAGTGCCAGGCGCATCGGGAGATTTCCCTCGCTCGTGGGCCAAAGGCCAAGCATAATTGAGCAAGACCCCCGAGGGTCGAGAGAAATCTCCGCCTTTCCTTGGGGATTCCGGTGCGCGTTGCTTTCGTACACGATTGGCTGGTGACCTACCGGGGGGGAGAGAAAGTGCTCGAAGCACTCCTCAAGCTCTATCCCGACGCACCGGTTTACACCCTTTTCTACGACCCGGCGGCGATGCCAGAGTCGATTCGCCGGCGGGACGTGCGTTTTCCAGCGGTCGCAAACAAATTCAAGCGTCTGCGCAAAGGTCTTTTGCCGTTTCTGCCTTCATTGATCGAAGGCTTGCCGCTCAAGGACTACGACCTTTTGATCAGCACGTCGTCGTGCGTCGCAAAGGGAGCCGTCAAAGGGCCTGGAGCGAAGCATCTCTGTTATTTGCATTCGCCCATGCGCTACATCTGGGACCAGCAAGCGGAATACGTCGCCGGCGTTGCCCACATTCCCGGCGCGGCTTGGGGAATAAGAGCTTTGACGCCACGCCTTCGGGCCTGGGACGTCGCGAGCGCGGCGCGCGTCGACTGCTTCGTCGTCAATTCTACGTTCGTCGGCGAGCGGGCCAAGGCCTTCTACGGACGCGACTCCGTCGTCGTGCCGCCGCCGATCGAGCTCGACCGTTTCAAGGTCCGCCAGCCGCTCCGGTCGCGCTCCGGGTATCTATTGGCAGCCGGCGCACTGGTTTCCTACAAGCGCTTCGACCTCGCCGTCGCCGCCTGCGAGCAACTCGGCAAGCGCCTGGTGATCGCCGGCTCCGGCCCCATGGAAACGAAGCTCCGCCAGCAAGCCGGCCGCTTGACGACGTTCGAGATCCAACCGAGCGACGCCCGCTTCGACGAGCTGCTGGCGGGGGCCGACGCCTTGCTCTTC
>JAYWBY010000110.1:0-2322 GCA_043781115.1 Pseudomonadota bacterium | reverse complement strand
GGCGCGCCAAGCCGGGAAGGGTTCGGTCTTGCCGGACGATTTCACGATGCTTATGATCCGCCGCCAAGCGGAAGTCGAGGCGCCGAAGCAGGCGGCGTCGAATAAATCCGGGTGATCAGGGAGCTCTGGCCTGCGGCTTCGCCCATTTGCCGACGGTTCGGACGAGCTGTAGTGTCTCGACCGGCTTTGAGAGAAAGTCGTCGCAGCCCGCGGCCAAGCAACGCTGCCGCTCGCCGGTCATAGCCAACGCCGTGAGCGCCACGATCGGGCCGAGGTAGCCGCTTGACCTCAGCCGCGTCGTCGCGGCGAACCCGTCGAGTTCTGGCATCTGCATGTCCATCAGGATCAAGTCGGGGTGGCGATCGAGCGCCACGCGGACGCAGTCGACGCCGTTCGACGTCACGGTGACCTCGGCTCCGGCGGCCTCCAGGACGCGGCGAACGAGATCTTGGATGTCGGCGTTGTCCTCCGCGATCAAGATGCGGGGCCTGGCGCCGGCCTCGCCGAGCAGTTGACTGGCATCAAGGCGAACGGAGACGCCATGTTCCAAGACGATGGTGCCTTGCCTGACGTCTTCCGCGAGGAGGGCGCTGATCTCGATGACGAAGGTCGACCCCGCGCCGGGAGCGCTACGCAAGAGGCGGACGTCGCCGCCGAGGACCTTCGCCAAGCGGCGGGCCAAAGCCAAACCGATGCCGCTTCCTGACTTGGCCCTGAGCACCGAAGGCGTGGCCTGAGAAAAGGGTTGAAAGAGGACGCCATGATGTTCCTCGGCGATGCCGCGGCCTGTGTCGGTGACTACGATTTCGATGGCCCCTGCGGACGTGGTCCGCGCCACGATCTTGATTTCCCCTTGTTCGGTGTATTTGATGGCGTTGCCGATGATGTTGATTAGGATTTGACGGAGGCGAATGGCGTCGTTGTAAATCACCTCGGGCAGGTTGGCGTCGAAGGTCGGCGCGAGCTTTAGACCTTTGCTCTCGGCGACGTCGCGCAAAATGTCGACCGCATGCATGATCTCGGTCTGAGGGGAAAAGCGCGTGGCTTGGACCAAAAGGTTCCCGGATTCGACCTTGGAGATGTCGAGCACGTCGTCGATGAGCGCCAGGAGATGGCGGCCGTTGCGCAAGATCTTTTCGATGTAAGTTCGCTGCTTGTCAGGCGAGACGCTGGGTAACGACAAAAGCTCGGCGAAGCCTAAGACGGAGCTCATTGGCGTGCGAATCTCGTGGCTGACGTTGGCCAGAAACGTACTCTTTGTGCGGTTGGCGCCGTCGGCGACTTCCTTGGCTTCAATGAGCGACCGTTCGTGCTGCTTCGCCATCGTTATGTCGCGGCTGGTGCCGATGACCCGTGCCGCCTTGCCGTCCTCGCCGAAAATGACCTCGCCTCGTTCGGAAACGTAGCGCAACAAGCCGTCCGGAGTGAGGATGCGGTGCTCGATCTCGAGGTAGCGGCCCTCGAGGCGCGTGCGCTCTTTCTGGGCGGCTACGGCCGCGGCATCGTCGGGATGAATGCGCGACTTCACGAGCTCGGCGGTCAAAGGCGTCCCGACGGGAATGCCGAAGAGCCGGTAGGTCTCGTCCGTCCAGATCATGCCGCGAGTCTTTAGGTCCCACTCCCAGCTTCCGAGCTGGGCTATTTTCTCGACCCGTTTCAATGCCTCGATCTGGGTCGTCAACCGGCGGTTGCTCTCCTCTAGATCGGCGGTGCGCCGCCGCACCTTTTCTTCCAGTTCGCTTTGCGATTGTTGGAGGCGTTCCTGGTTGGCGTGTAGGGCTCGGTCCCGTTCGGCGAGTTCTTCGAAGATCGTGCCGATCTCCATTTGGGCTAGGAAGCGCCGCTTCATTCGCAAAAAGAACGTTCGGCGCGGAGGCAGCACGATGAGGTAGACCCCACTGCGCGGCCCAATGGTCGCGGACATCACGGCAGGGCGCTCGCCGATCATGCGGGGAATTTGCTCGAGCATGATTGCCGTCAGGCGGAAGAAGATCAGCAAATCGTGGTCTTCGGGCCTAAGCGTCAAAGAGACCTTGAGCGTGCTGCCGCTTAAGGCTTCCGTCGTCGACTGGATGTTGCGAAAGTTGAAAGGGCCCGCCCACTTCTGCACGAGCCAGTAAAGCGCTGAGGAGCCGACAATCAGGCGAAATAGCGGGCGGATAGGCGCAATCCAGTCGCCATCGGAACCGATGACTACTTGGTCAACGAAGCCACGCTCGAGCTCGGGCGTGTAGAGCTTGGCCAAGTCGGCCATGATGGAGGCAAAATCGTTCCAAGGCAGCAAATTCGACGGTTTGGACCAAGGGGACGGCGCCTCCGCCG
>JAYWBY010000109.1:0-2325 GCA_043781115.1 Pseudomonadota bacterium | reverse complement strand
CTTCGGTGGGCGACAGGAACTTCTGGCCGCGGGTGGTGACCACGGAGCGCTGGAGCGTGTCGATGGTCATGTCTCCGACGAGGATCGTCTCGCGCGCGGCGCGGCGAGCGAGCGCGGCGGCACGAACCTGTAGGCGCTTTATCAGATCGGACGGCTCGATCGGTTTCATGATGAAATCGTCGGCGCCGAGCGCCATCGCTTCGGTCAACTGCTCCGACTCGGACACCGAAGTCGTCAGGATGAGCGGCGAGCGCGGCCACGAGTCTTTCAACTTCGGGATCAGCTGACCGTTCTGGCTGCTCTCGACACTCAAGCGCACGTCGAGAAATACTGCGACCGGTTCCAAAGACTTCGATTCGTCGAGCTCTTCGGAAGTCGAAAACCATCTCGATTCGAAACCGGTCGCCTTGGCAATGGCGGAGTGGATGTTCGGGTCAGCATCGAGGGTAATCGTGAAACGTCCGTCGTCGGCTCTTTGCATGTTGCTTGAGTTCCTCGTTGCTTGGGAATACATCGGCGGGAGGAGATAGACGTGTATCGGCAGTTGGTACCGTTAGATTATACCTGCCTCGATCTCGGACACAAACGAGATCGTGCAACGTTCTTCTAGTGCGACAGAACGAAAAGGAAACTTCTGCCCACGAGCGAAATTGTCGAAAAAAGAAAAAGGACGCGATATCGCGTCCTGGTCATTTCTTGCGCATGAAAGTGGTCTCTGCTTAGTCGCGATCCGCCATGTAACTGCGCACGCGATCGAAGAAGCCATCGAAGTCTTTCTCGTCACCGCGGCCGACGTCGGGATACATGACGTCATGCTCTTCATTGGTGTTGTGCACCATTTCTAAGCCATGACCGACTTCGTGAAAGAAAAGTTTTTCTTTCTTATAAATGTTTTGTGGCTTGTCATCACCAAGCGCGCTTTGGAAGTATTCCCAGTCGAACTCGACGCGCATGCTGTAGGTTACAGTTCGCTGCGGCTTCGTGCCGGGCGACACCGTCATCGGATTGTCGGACTTCGACTCTGACAACCATTGACCAAAGCCGACATTGTTATCAGGAGTACTGGCCTTCAAGCCATGGGTCATGATGATTGGTGAGTTGGCGTCCGCGGCGTCGTCCTCGAAGGTTAGGACGTCGAGCCCGGCGCGCTTGTTGAAGTCGGCGACGAGAGTTTTGAACTCGGCTTTGAAGTACGAGTCGCCTTGGACTAGGGCCAAGCTGTAGTTCTTGACCTTGTGGGTCTCGAACGACTTGCCGCAACCAGCGCCGAGCAAGGATAGGGATAAAAGGGAAATACCGACGAAGACTCGGGAGAGGGAAACCATCGACCACCACCATCAGCAGGGAGCAACAACAGGAGGAGCAGCAGGGAGAAGAACTTGGGTGGCTCCAGAGGGGATCTGGAGGTAGCGTTAAATTAGCATAAAATCATTTTAACAGTCAATGCAATTGTAATAGAATTCATAGAATGGGGTCAGGCACCTCCTGTAAGCCGATGATTCGTCAGACTAATTCAAAAATCCCCGAATTGTCGGGGACTTGCCGGAGGTGCCTGACCCCATCCTAGTAAGCATTCTTGTGGATGAAACCCTTGAACATCGTTAGGAAAATGATTCTAACGTCGAGCCAAAGCGACCAGTTCTGAATGTAATAGAGATCGCACTCGATACGCTTCTCGATGCTCGTATTCCCTCTCCAGCCATGGACTTGGGCCCAGCCGGTGATCCCAGCCTTGGTCTTGTGGCGAAGGTAATAGCCGGGCACGTCTCGCCGGAATTGTTCCACGAATATGGGGCGTTCCGGCCTAGGACCGACCAGGCTCATGTTGCCCTTCAGGACGTTGAAAAACTGCGGCAACTCGTCGAGGCTAGTCTTTCTCAACAGCCTACCGATTGGCGTCGCCCGGTCGTCCTCGGCCGTCGCCCAGACGGCGCCGGTCCGCTGCTCGGCGTCGAGCGGCATCGAGCGGAACTTCATCATTTTGAAAGTCTTGCCGTCGAGGCCCATCCGCTCCTGGTGGTAGAGCACTGGACCGCGCGAGGATAGCTTCACCAGCAGAGCGGCCACGATCATGATCGGGCCAAAGAGCGCGAGCGCCACTAATGCTCCGACGACGTCGACTAGACGCTTGATGACGCTGCCCATTCCCGCGAGCGGGCTTTCGTTGATGTTGACGACCGGCGTGCCTTGGACGATGTCGACGCCCGCGGCAAACCGCGTGAAGCGGATCAAATCAGGAATGATCTTCACCTCGGGGACTTGGTCGGCGATCCTTTCCATATGATCGTCGAGAAAATCGTACGACCGGTGAGGCAAGGCGAAGAC
>JAYWBY010000108.1:0-6613 GCA_043781115.1 Pseudomonadota bacterium | reverse complement strand
GCAGCCGGACGGCAAGGCGAGGAGCGACGGCACCACGCCAGGGATCGTCGCCAGTCGCTTGGTGAACTTGCCGATCTGGGGAACGGACTCCAGCAGGCCGACCGTGTAGGGGTGGCGCGGATGGCTGAAAATGAGGTCGGACGGCGCCTCTTCGACGACGGTGCCGGCGTACATGACAATGACGCGGTCGGCGAGCTCGGAGATGACGCCCAAGTCATGGGTGATGAACTGCATCGCCATGTTGTACTTCTCCTGCAAGCGCTGCAGGAGGTCGAGGATTTGGGCCTGAATCGTGACGTCAAGCGCCGTCGTCGGCTCGTCGGCGATCAAGAGGTCGGGCTTGCAGCTGAGCGACATGGCGATCATGGCGCGCTGGCGCATGCCGCCCGAGAGTTGGTGCGGGTAGTCGTGCACGCGGCGCTCCGGCGACGGGATGCCGACGACCGACAAAAGCTCGACCGAGCGCGCCAGGGCGTCGGTTTTCGACAGGTTCTCGTGGGTGATCAGCTGCTCGGAGATTTGGTAGCCGATGGTCAGGACGGGGTTGAGCGCAGTCATCGGCTCTTGAAAGATCATGGCGATTTGCTTGCCGCGAACTTTGCGCATTTCGTCGGGCGAAAGCGTGCGCAGGTCCTTGCCTTTGAAGAGGACGCGGCCGCCGGTGACTTGACCCGGCGAACTCAATAATCCGAGGATCGAGAAGCTGGTGACGCTCTTGCCGCAGCCCGACTCGCCGACGATGCCGACGGTCTCGCCGGCGCGGACCTGGTAGCTGACGCCGTCGACGGCCTTTAACGCTCCGCCCTTGGTGAAGAAGGTGGTCTCGAGTTTTTCGACGCTAAGAATCGGCTCTGTCATTGCGATAGATGCTCACGGCGATGGAGGCTAACGCCAAAGGCGCCAGCGGGCTTTTGGCCCGTCCGGCTCGATTTCCGGCGAAAATAGTCTATGGGGGTGTTCGACTTCCTAAGCCGTTCTGACGCCTTAAGTCAGCGAATACTGGGGACATATATAAAGTTTTTTTAAATTTTGCAAGGGGGGGCTGCGGCGTTTCCTCGGCGAACCCCTAAAAGTCTCGCCCTGGATGCCGAAACATCCAATGAATCCGCGGATTGAGCTTTCGTCCCAAGGGGTCAGATGAACGACAGGCGCCATGCATGGTTCGCCACACCCAACGTTGGTTGGTTCGGGGTGCTTTTGGCGACCTTGATTTGGGGCGGCGCACTCCTGGCGGTCTTCCGCTCTGAAGTCGGCGAGTATCTCGACGCGCGTTTGGCCCAACCGACCAACTTCCGACTGCGGGACGCGCTCGGCAAGTCTCCGGTGGTCAGCCCGAAGCTCAAAATCTATTCGATCGACGACTCGACGCTCTCCAAGATCGATAGCTGGGTCCTAAGCATCGACGATTGGGCGACGGTTTTGCAGACATTGGACGCCAACCATCCGCGCGCCATCGTCATCGACGCGATGTTCGGCAAGGCCGACGGGGTCGGCGGCGACTTCAAGGACGCATTGGCCAAGATCTCCGGCGTCAAAGCGCCGGTCATCATCGGCTCGTTCAACTCCGCTTCGCCGATCTCCAACCGGGATCCGCTCGACCTCGAGCGGCCAGAGTTTCGCCTTTCGGCGATGCTCGGTGCCAACGCTTCCGGCGACGGTTCGAACGCCAACCTGCCGCCGATGATGGACCGCAGCTCGTGGCACGTCTATGGCGCCACGCCAGGCTTCGCCAAGGCCGTTCGCTACATCGGCTCGATCAACTATACGGGCGCAGGCCTCGTGGACGGGCTGATCCGGCTCGGTAGCGACCGCATCATCACGCACATGAGCCTAAACGCCGCCAAGGAGCGGCACTTCGAAGGCGGCAAATTGGTCCTCGACGGGTCAGTGGTGCCGATCGACCGCGCCGGCCGCATCAACGTGAACTGGGTGCCGCCGAGCGACGAGTTCAGGCGCCACGTTTTCAGCATGGGTGGGTTGATCGTCAACTCGCGCGCCGGCAAACCTTCCAAGTTGGTGAACGAAGACGACATCGTATTGATCCTGCCGATGATGTTCACCGGCAACGCCGACTTCAAATCGACGCCCTTCGGCATGCTTCCGGGCGGCTACGTGCATATCTCGATGCTCAACAGCCTATTAACCGGCGACTGGTTGAAGCCGCTCGAAGGCGGCGAAGGTTTGATCTTCCTCCTGGCCTTCCTCGGCGCCTTGATCGGCATGAAGCTCGGCGTCATCTCCTTTTGGGTGACGCTGCTCGCCCTAGGCGCCACCAGCGTCGGCGCCTCGATCTACCTCTTCGCGTACCACGGCATCGTGGTGCCTTGGCTCTTCCCGACGGCAGGTTTTTTCGGCACGGCGATCAGCGTCTTCGCCGAAAAGACCCGCAAAGGCGAGAAGAAGGTCCGGGCGATCCGCGCGGCGCTGGAAGGATCGGTCGCGCCGGAAGAGCTGAAGCACATTCTGAAAAAACCCGAGCGCATCAGCTTCGAGGCCCGCGAGCGCGTCGTGACCTTGATGTTCATCGACGTCGTCGGCTTCTCGCTCTTGGCGGAAAACATGCTGCCGCGGATGGCCTTCGACAATTTGAAGAAGATGCTGGCGACGATCGGCGACGCCATCCACGCGGGCGGCGGCATCATCGACAAGACGCTCGGCGACGGCCTCCTTTGCTACTTCGGCTACCGCTTCGACGTCGACTCGTCGTCGCCGGATCACGCCGAGCAGGCGCTGCGCTGCGCCGTCAAGATCCAACGCGACAACTTGATGCGCAACATCGAGGCCGCGGAAAACGGCGAGCCGGTCTATCCGCTCCGCATCGGGATCAACACTGCCTCGTGTTACTTGGGCGACCTAGGTTCCGCCAACCGCATCGACTTCACGGTCGTCGGCAACGGCGTCAACTTCGCCAAACGCCTGGAAGGCGCCTGCGACATGCACTCGGTCCTGATCGGCGCCACAACCAACGATCTCGTCAAGGGAATTGGCCTGCCTTCGCTAGGATTCACAAAACGCTTCATCCGCATCAAGCATCACAGCGAGCTAGTAGAAGCCTACGAATACGACCCGTTCCATTCCGAGCCGGATTTGCGCATGGCGGCGCTCGAAGGCTTCCGCAAATGTGCTAACATTGAAAGGGTCGATCAACGCTGGCCCGTCCATGACCCGAGCAAAATCCAGCTCCACTGCGATTTTGGCGAGGGGCAACTCGTCAACTTCTCCCACTCCGGGCTCAGCATCAAGTTGCCGCAGCTTTTGGCCAAGGGAACGCGGCTCAACGTCACGCTCGACGCCGCCAACGGCGCTTTGAGGGCGCTCTTGACCAAGGACGGGATCGACATTCTGCAGGGCGAAGTGCGCTGGGGTTACGTTGAAGGAGCGGAATTTGTGCACGGTTTCATGATCACCAACGTCAACGAGGTTCAGAGCGACGCCATCGTTCAGTACCTTTGCGAGTTCTGCTTCACCCGCGACGCCAAGCGCGAAGGCGGCCAAGCGAACGACGCCAACGACACGAAACCCAAAGCGTCGTAAGCGGGAGCCCCATGCCGACCCTATGCAAACTCACTTTATTGCTGCTTTTGCCGCTTGCCGCGGCTGCTTGCCAGACGCCCGGGGACGACCTCCAGGACGAGGACCTGCCGTCGGACCCGAACTGGCAGGACCTTATGGGGAACCGGGGCGCGACGTTCGAGCCGAACCCCGCCTATGAGTTCGAGGACGTCGTGTTGACGCCGGACCGGTTGGCTGAAATGCCCTTGGCGCTCCGTCAGCGCATGGACCTGGTGCACCTCGCCGTGAACCGGGCCATCGACAAGCCGACGCTCTACGAAGGCGGCGTCTTCGGCACCGTCGGTCCAGCCAAGATGTTCGTCGGGCCGACCAGCGAGATCAAAGACTTCAGCCGCCTCTACTGGGTGATGATCAAAGTGCTTTCGGAAAAGTACGGTTGCTTCATGGTCACCAAGACCAACGGCCCAGAAAAGACTTCGGTGAAATGCCGCGACGGCCGCCAGGTCGTCTTTTGGAAGAGCAAGGGACCGGACTGGATCCAGTTCTTCTCCCGCCAATACGACAAGCACGGCTACGAAATCGTCGTCCGGAAAAAGCAGATCGTCCGCATCAGCAAAGAGCCCGTGCTCTATTGACGACGCGGCGCCTCACTTGACCGACTTTCTGTAGTCTCCGGGCGGCACGTAGTCCTTGAGGCCCCAGATGCCCTTCTTCGCCTTCTTTGCCTCCGCCTCCGCGGCGAAGAAAGGGTCGCGGTCTAGGCGCTTCGCCGGGCCGCGGTAGGCCTCGGCCAAGCCCTCGGCGACGAGCCGTAAATTGACGGAGCCCGTCGCGTCCGCCAATTCGACGACCGGCCGGTTGTAAGGATCGAGGTCCGTCTGCGCCAGTTTGACGGTCTGGCCTTTGATCGCGTGATTTAAAAAGTCCTTGGCCTCCGAACCGAGCGGCTGGCCGGGCTTCTTCTTGCCGTGCGGGACTTCTGGCGCGTCGATGCCCGCGAGTCGGACGTTGAACCACAAACCATCGGCCACCCCGACCCGGCAAGTGTCCCCGTCGCTGCAGTTGTATATTAAAGCATCAATGGTTTTGGGCTTTTCCCTCTGATCCTGGGCACGGCCCGTGGCCCACGCGGTGAGGACCAGGACCACGCCGGCGCCAGCTATTTTGGACTTGTTGCGGAAAAGATTCACCTTGGTCGCCTTTTAGGACAATGGCGCCAGCCGCGGCCTAAGCCGAATTGACGCATTCGCATTTTTTGGACCGAATAACAAAAATATACCGGCAATGCCGCCATGTCAGCGGCGATGAACGGCCCTTTATATAAGCGAATTGCCACCAAGACGGCATCTTGCAAGGCTCTCACGACTTTTTTCTCATCGTCTAATGAGTTGGCATTGTCGTTGCAGTAAGGAGTGAGTGACGACGCGGGGCGATGACCACATCAGTGCTCACCACACCATCTGCTAGATACTCCCTGGAAACAGGGGCTCACCGGTTCGATCCATCCAAAATTATCCCATCTTTGCATCGCCAAGGTAGACGCCGGGGGAAGATATCCCCGGAGTCGACCTGTCACGTTCGCCGTCAGGCGTTCGTCGATGTTCTTCCGTCACCACTCGTTCACTAAGATGCACCAAGACGATACTCGGCGCGAACGACCTAGCGCGTCGCCAACGGTCGCAACACGGCGCGTACGGGACTCGCATCGAAACCCTTGAGCTTCAAGGGTAGCGCGATGAGTTCGTAGTCTCCGTCGGCGACGTGGGCGAGCACCAAACCTTCGAGGTTGCGCATGCCGTGGCGAATCAACGTCAAGTGCGCCGGCAAATCCTTCGAATCGAAGGGATCGACTGAAGCGGTGTCTATGCCGACGAGTAGGACGCCGGCCTTGCCCATGTAGTCCAGTGCCTCCGGACTGAAGGCGACGAAGTCCGTGTTGAAGTGCCTCGGGTTAGGTTGGCTGAGCGTGCGAAAGAGAATGCGCTTGGCGCCTTTCTGCACAGCTGCCTGGCAGTCTTTGACTTGGATCAAACGCCCCTGCGGGTGCTCGGAAGTAACGACTGTGCACGGACCGACATAGGCGTCGAGCGGCACTTCGTCGATCGAGGCGCCATCGGTCACATAATGATTCGGCGCGTCGGCGTGCGCGCCGATGTGCACCGTCGTAGACAAGCTTGACAACGTCAAGTTCGCTCCGGCGTGCATGTCGAGCTGCACCGAACGCCGAAACCGTACGTCGCCCGGCCACACCGCCGCCTCCTCCTCGATCAGCGGCGAAATGTCGATCAGGCCGGTCAAATCAGAGCACCACGCCGCCGCCCAATGCCAGCTCCCAGCTGCCTTCGCTGAGCTTCACTTTGTCGCCGTCGTTGACCGGCGTGTGCTGCGTGCGGTCGACGTTGGTGGCGCTCCGTGACGCGTCGTTCTGCGTGAAGGACGCCGTCGAGTCGAGCATGTAGCCGGCCTGGAAAAAACCGCGGAACCGCTGGACGTGGACGTCGGTCCCAATGTCGAAGCGGAGGCCGCCCAGGTTTTGGTCCTCTAGCGATGCGTATTCTTCCTTGGCGTAAGAAGACGCCACGTAGGACAAGCCGCCGAGGATGCCGACGGTCTTCGCCGGATCGAAGCGGCCACCGACGCCGGCGCGGATGTGATCCTTGTCTCGGCGGTCGCCGCCCGTGCGGCGGACTTTCTTGGTGCCGCTGTCGGCGAAGTGCATGCTGAACTCGTCGATCTGCTCCGACGCCTGGCCGGTCAGCACGTAGGCGAGCGACGCCGCCACCGAGGCTTGAGCGAACTTGAGGCGCGCGTCGGCATGGACCTCGCCCGGGTTACGGCGGACGACGTCGTATTCTTCCTTCTTCTTGGCCGGGTCTTCCGACTTGACGACGGCTTGGCCCATGCTGAAAAAGCGGACGCCGAGCGTCGCGTCGAACTGCTTGGTATCGATGCCGCCAAAGAGACGAAGCACCGGCATGGCGGCCGACGAGATGTCGGAAACGTACTTGCCGCCGTCGAAATCGAACTCGCTGTTTTCGGTGCCGACCAAGAGGAGGCCCAAGCCGCCGCCGAAGACGACGGGAGCCGTCCTAAAAAGGCC
>JAYWBY010000107.1:0-6615 GCA_043781115.1 Pseudomonadota bacterium | reverse complement strand
CGTTCCGCGGCCGCGGGAAGAGTTAAGACGAACTCGGTGCCAAAGCCGGCCACCGAGCGACAAGCGATCCGGCCTTCATGCTGCGCCACTATCTTTTGCGCGATCGCCAACCCTAGACCCGTGCCACCCGGTTTGTTCTTGGTGAAAAAGGCTTGGAACACTTTGTCGACGTCCGCCGGCGAAATCGCCGCACCGCCATTGCCGACGGTGAACTCGACCATCGCGCGACCGGTCCCTTCGGCTTGGACGTCCCTCGTCCGAAACCAAAGCTTGCCGCCGGCAGCGGCCGCATGCACGGCGTTGTCGATGATGTTGGAAAACACCCGCCGCACTTTCCCCACGTCGACGTCGAGGCGACGCGAGTGTTCCAGTTCGTACTGAAACGATTGCCCGCTGGGACGACGGATGTGACAAATTTCGGCGACGGCGTCTCGCAAGATCTCCCGGGGGCTCGCTTTCTCCAAATGCAGAGCCCCGGCGGCTCCGAACTCCATGATGTCCTGGATCAAACCATTGACGGCGGCGATGTCGCGCTCGACGTCGGCGACGACCCGCTCGGCGGCGCCTTCCACGTCACCTTGCTCCTTCGCTCTGAGCAGCATCTGCACGGCGATTTTAAGCTTCGAGAAGGGGCGTCGGACGTCGTGGGCCAACATTTGGGTGGTGCGGGCCATCGCTTGCAACTTGGCGTTTTCCTCGCGCACTTGTACCTGGTCTAGGACTTGGCGTCCGAGGCTCTTTAGCTGATTTTCGAGGTCGCGGATCTCCGCGATGCGCGAGAGCGGCGTCATGCTCGCGATCTGAGCCAGGTCGCCCGAGGTAGCGATCTGCCGAAGGCGAATGAGCGGCCTCGCCAGCGACGTGCTCGCGAAAAGAATGATCACGAACAGTCCGAACAAAACCCCGACGCCGACGTAGGCGATCAGAGTCTTCATCCGAGCCAGGGCCTCTTGAAAACGTGTGCCGTCGTGCCAAATCGTGACCGTCGAGACTTTGGCGTCGGCCTCGGCGGCGACGCCGACCGGTTCGACGATTTTGAAGCTCGACTGGACCTTGGCGTCGAAATCCGGCTTCTGACTGTCGAGCACGACAGAGCCATCGGCCTGGGCGACTTGGATTCGGAGAATCTCGTCGCGAGCCAGAAGCTTTTCGGCCTTCTGGGCGATCGCCGGGAAGAAACCGTTCATCAAGTCTTGCTCGACCATCATGGCGAAGACCAGCGTCTGGGACTCGGCGTAATTCCTGAGCTCCGTCTCGAACGTCCGATTGACGAAGTGCGACGTCAACGCGTTCGACAAGGTGAAGAAGAGCACCGACGTCAGCCCGAAGATCGCGATCATCACGAGGCGGAGACTAGGCCTGCGCATGGGGCGCCTCCACTCGTAGCGTCATGCCGATGGCGGAAACCACGAGCCCGACCGCGGCGGTAATCGCGAAAATCTCCGTGGCGGGCGGCACGCCGACTCCTCTACCTGTCAAACCGACCGAATAGAGGGCTTGAAGGCCGATCGTCACAGCATTGAGGAGACTCAAAGCCGTTGCTTGCGTGCCAGCGTCGACGCCCACCAGAACGATGCCGGTGGCCGATTTCGACATGAGGCCAAAGGCGCTGTCGAAGGCGACCATAAAGATGGCGATCGTCGCGAGCTGCACTACAGGTCTAAGGTCGGCAGCAAAGGCCGCGTAACCGAGGCCAGCCGTAACCAAAGTCGCGACGCCACCGCGAATCATGAGGCGTTCGTTGGCGCTTTTGGCGGCGAGCCGCGGCAGGACGAATGAGCGCACGAACCGTGCAATCGCGAAGACCCCGGTATAAAAGACCGTCATCCAAAGCGGTGCCCAGCGATCGTTGTTCAAATGGTTGCGCAGCAGGTCGAGGCTCAAGTAGGAGTTCACCAAGATATAGGCAAACCAACCGAGAGCCTGTGCCACGCAAGCGGCGCGCATGCGAGGGGCGCCGCGCAGCATGCTGCCGAGGGTCTTCCGAAACGACTGCATGTACTTGCTAAAGCGCGGGATTTCGGTCGGCGCGGCGCGAGGGGGAGCGAAGAGGCGCCCCAGTCGGCCAAAGTCCCAGCCCAAAACCAGCCAGGCGACGCTCAGCGCCAGAACCACGAAGTGGCCCTTTTGCCAGACGATGTGCACCAGCACCGCGAGCGACGAGGCCAACGGGACGACCACGGTCGGGATGTAGCGACCGAAGCGTTCGGTTAAGAGCAGGAGCTTTTCGCGGAACACCTGGCCCTCGGCACCGCGGCCTTCGGTCGCGTGGCGCGCCAAATCCTGGTGGAAGGCTTCCCGAGCACCCGATATCAACGTGTTGCCGAAGGCGTCGAACACGCCTTCCAGCACGAGAAATACCCACATCCACGTTGGGTCGAAAGAGTTACAGACGATCGCCAGGAACATCGACAGCGCCGCCAACGACTGGCAGAGGCATCCGAGGCGCACGGAGCGCAGTGGCCCAAAGAGGTCGGCGAAAAAACCAGTCGGCACCTCGAGCAGCGACGTCAGCCCAAATGCCACCGTCGCATTGACCGAAATCGCGGTCACCGGCAAACCGGCGACCGCGCCCATCAAGATGCGGAAAATAAAGGAAACGCTGGCGCGAATCGTCAGCTCCAAAGCCATGTTGAAACCCACGGCCGGCAGGAGCTTTGCACCGGCGTCCGGCTCACCCATAAAGCTGCCTCTCGACGCGGTCCATTGCCTCTATCAAGGCCTGACCGCCAGGACTCAAGCCGACGCCCTTAAGCTCTTCGATCGCGGGTCTCAGTCCGTCGCGAAAGAGGCCGTCCATGCGCTCGGACTCGCTCATGAAATCCGCGCGTCCCGGCTCCGCCGTCGTCAAACGCCGAGCCCACAGCAACATGCGAATCATGGAATAGAGGCCGTGCAGGACTCCGATCGCCGGCCGCTCGGCTTGGCGGATCGGCGAAAAGAGCGACTTGGCGAAATTCTTGGGGATCATCGGGTCGATCGCGGTCTCGACGAACAGCGTGTGGTGCGCGGCTTCATGGATGATGTCGGTCGCCATTTCGACGAGAGCATGCGCCTTGAAGTACGCCTTGTTCAGAAAGATCACGCCATAAAGTTTCGGGTCGCTTGCCGAATAAGTCTCGCGGTGCTTGATCCAAACGACGGAGGCCAAATGCGCGGCGAATTCCGTCGCCGCTTCCGGCCAATATTTGCGGATCATCGCCAGGGCGTCGATGAGGCGCCGGCGATCGTCCGCGTCGACTTCCTCGACCAACTCGTATGTCAGAAAATCTTGCACGGCGGGCAGCGATCGCCAAACCGCCGGGCGCACCAGCATCCCGTCCTCGATCGCTGCCATTTCAGTGCCGACGTCCTTGACCAAGGACCGACCGCCTTCCGCCGAATACGCTGCGTTCTTGCCGTAGGTAAACGCGGGGTAGAGGCTCGACTTCGCCGGCAGATTGGCCGCTTCGGCTCCGGCGCCTAAGGCCCGCTGCTTCAGAGCTTGCCAGTATTGCGGAATGTGCGGGGTCGAGAGTTCGGGCCGTTCGAGATGACTCATGGCGTCGCCCCCTCTTTCAACTCGATGTTCATCAGGAGAGGGGTTTGCCGGTAGCTCGTGCCTTTGATCTTGAATCTCGGGTCGAGGGCTTCGAGCCGCAACGCTTGGAACACCGGCAACGCCAAAGCATGGATGAACAGGCGATCGGCGATCAAGCCATACACTTGCGCCCGGTCGCCGTCGATGGCGCTGGTCACGGCATTGGCGAGCAGCGTCTGGGTCGGCACGTCCTTCGCTCCGGCGACGAGGTTTTGCGTCAAGTCGAGGATCCGGAGCACCGAAATGTTTGTCTCGGGATCGGGGAAGATGTTCGCCCAATTGACGAAGATGGCATCAAGGTCGAAGCGGTCCCGATTGGCGGCATAAGTCAGAAAGTCGACGGAAACGAACTCGACGTCGCGGCCCGTCGCCTTCTTGACGTTGGCCTTGAAGGCGTCCTTGTCCCAGAGGAACGAGCCCGGGAGGCCCAGCCGAATCGTGGTCTTTGGTCCACTTAGCTTCGTCTTCGCGATGTCGTCGATTAGCTTCTTGTAGCTCAAGCGGTCGGCGCGATAACCGAGCATGCCGAGCGGATAGAGGTCGGTTACGGGCTTTCCCAAGCGTTTTGGCGCCAGCTCCCGCGAGCCCTGGGTCAACGCCCGGAGCAATGCCACGCGAGCCTCGTAAGTAGGGAGACGCTTCGACCTCGGCTCCACGTAGAACGTCGACGTCGTCAACCGCAGGTTCTCGACCAGTTGATAGCCGCGCTCCTTGTAAAGATGCACGCGGTCGGCCGTTACGTCGTGATCGTAGGTCGGGAGTTCTTTCGGCGTTTTCAGCCCCAAGAAGACGTCCGAATCCGCCAAGATTTCGAGGCGTGCGCTCTTCGGGGGAAAGGGACCCTTGTACTCGCCAAATGGCACGAGCACCGGGCGGCCCGCCCCAAGCTCCAAGCGATAGGGACCAGAAGCCACTAGATGCGCTGGCGGCTTCTTGGTGTCAGCCTTCGGGCGAATGATCAGCGAACCGCCGGTCAGTACGCGCAAGAGGGGAGCGTAAGGTTGCCGGAGCTTTACTTTTAACACCCGGTCGCTCAACACTTCGATGCCGCGGGCCGACTTGGCGGCGCGCCCTTCTTCGTAACCTTCGATGTCCTGCAGATAGACGATGGTCGGGCCCTTGTCGACGTAGAGTGCGCCATTTAGCGTTGCCGCGACGTCCCCCGCCGTGACCGGCGTGCCGTCATGAAACTTCAGCCCTTCGCGAAGCGTGAAGACGTATTCTTTGCGGTCGAGGCTGATCTGCCAATGACTAGCCGCGCCCGGAATCACGTCGCCCAAGTCGCCCAGTTCGACGAGCGTCTGACCGACGTGTTTAAAGATCAAATAGTGGTCATAATTCGTGGCGAGGAACGGGTCCCGCGTCCAGGCGTCGGCAGTGAAAAAGCCGACTGAGACGGTGAGCGGCTGATCGGCGCCAGCGGCGGATGCCGGAACCAACGCAAGTAGCAGAGTAATTTGCAAAAACCAAAGGCGCGTCAAGTTGTCGCCTCCGCCATGTACCGTGCGACCAGCGCGTCCATCGCTTCGGGCCCGACGCTTAGACTCAAGAGTTCCTTGGCGAAGGCCGAGAGCTTTGCGGGCGGCAAGGCCAAGGTGGGTTTTAACGCCTTCAACGACGGATAAAAACACAGGGCTTGGCAACAAAAGAACGGATCGCAGACATACGCAGTGTACTGCCCTTTGATGACGACAGGGTCGCCGCCCAGATAGTCTAGGTGGCATTCGACGGCTTGGTCGATCGTCCGTCCGTCCTCGATGATGCGCATGATGTTGTAGTTGCGCAGCGCGAGCATCAGCTCGACCCGACGCATCTCGAGATTCTGCACCGTGTCTGGCCCGTAAATGTGCTGGCAAGCGACTTCTGACAGGAACTGCCCGACTCCTTCAGCGTAGTATGCGTCTTGGCCGTGAATGGCGAGGAGGAGAACGTGCGGCGCCTCGGCCTGCAACCGCTCTTCCCGGCGCCAGTGGGCAAAGTGAGTCATGTGACCGGCGACTTCGTGTAAGCCCAAGAACTCACGGAGTGCTGGCGAATAAGTGGCGTTCGGTCCTTCGTTGACGATCAATTTAAAGCCACGCGCGGCGGTCGTGACGATATTACGCCAAGCGCCTTGGCTGAGTTCCGTCTCGGTTTCGCACTCCACGGCGGAAAGCCACGGCCAAAGCTTCTGAATGGCGGCGGCGCCCTTGAGCCCGACGTCACGGATCGCTTCCGCGGTCGCGCGCGATCCTCGACCCTCCCTTTGAAACTCATCCAGGAAGCTCGCGGTGGTCTTTCCGATTTGAATGAGCTTGCCGCGCAAGTCTTTGTAAGCGCGGTCGAGTCCTTTTATTTCGGCGTCGGTCACCGTTTCCCAACGCAGCCCGCGGCTCAAGACTTCCGCTCGGCTGGCCCGGACGCCGGCGCTTTGATTGAGGTAGCTCTTGCTTTGCTTCAGCCGCGCCAGCGTCAAGGCGCGCAGCTCGGCGTCGAATTCCGGCGTCTTCGCTGCCAGCCCTTCGAGTCGGTCGAGCTCGACGGCAACTTCCTTCTGGTCTCCAAACGCCCGGGGCGGCGTCTTGTCGTCAGCGAGGTCGTTGATGACGATCCAGAGCCCGCTGAAGCGCCCTTTCGTCTTTACTTCCAACTCCCGCCAGCCCCGGTAAAAGGCGACGAGGTCCTTCGCTACCGGCCCCGGCCCGCCGTTTTGCAAAGTCGCCATGTCCCGCTCCTTGGCGTCCAAGAAATCAGTCTGATTTCAGAGGGGTAAGGATAAGCCGGGGAGAAGCGCCCGGCCAACACCAAAAACGAAACGAGGCGGAACGCCCATCGGTGCTCCGCCTCGTCCTCGATGTCGAAATATTTCGCTTAGCCGTCCAGCCAAGCGCTGTTCTCTTCGTAGAACGCGCGGCTGAAGATCGCCGACCGGCACTCGCCGTAAACGTCGTCCGCATGGATCTCGAGGTTGAAGATCACGGTCGATTGGTCTTGTACTTTTGCCATGTTACAGCTCCAGTCTTAAGCCCTGTCGGGACATTTCTTGGGTTCAGGTA
>JAYWBY010000106.1:0-6628 GCA_043781115.1 Pseudomonadota bacterium | reverse complement strand
CACGGTCGCTCGTGTCGCCTAGACCGAGTTGCCCCGCGTCGTTCGCGCCGAAGCACTTCACTGCGCCGTCGCCGAACAAGGCGCAGGTATGCGCGCTTCCCAAAGCCATCTGCACGACGGGCGCTGCGTGCGCTGAACCTGCAAATAGCGACAAGGGAAGCAGGAAGACGGGAACACGGAGAGCAAAGCGGGCGACTCGTTTCATTGCGAGCTCCTCAGGCGGCGTGCGGCTAAACGATTATACTGTGGATCCGCAGCCCGGAAACAGTTGCCCCAAAGATCCTCGTTGGTTCTTTCTCCAAGTTTACCGAATTCGCCTGCGTGATTTGGGGTATCGGTCCTAGTTCGAAACTGCTGGTCAAAAAACACCCATGGTAAGCTGGCGGTCGGGGAGGTAATCCATGAAAAACAAAATTATGTTTATTTTTGGTGGCGCCGTCGGCCTCGTTTTGTCGCTGCCGGCTTTGGCTCAGCACAGCGACGTCGTGTACGAAGACGACGGGCGCCGTGAATTGATCGAAACACCGGTAAACCCTATGGTCACGGCGGCCGCTCCTGCGATTGCCGCGCTCATGCCGCTTGCCAATTTGACGCCCGTTGGCGCCAACTTTCGTCTACCGGCGACGACCTTCGGCGCATCGTATAATCTCTGCCCGAACGAGCGCTTCGCCGACCAGCCGAACCCCGCTTTTTGCACCGGTTTCCTCGTCGAACCGCAAGTCATGGCGACGGCCGCGAGCTGCATCTCGACGCCGGCCGACTGCGCTCAGACCGCGATCGTCTTCGATTTCGCCAAGACGGCGAGCGGCGTCTCGCTCGACGTTCCGGGAACCAGCGTCTTCCATTGCCAAGAGATCATGCAGCGAGTCCAGGGCGGTCCAGGCAACCCCGACTTCGTGCTGATCCATCTCGATACGCCGACGAGCAACCGCACGCCGCTCAAGATCCGCCGCCAAGGCCAGATCGCCACCGGGGCCAGCGTCGTCGCGGTCGGCTTCCCGAGCGGTCTGCCAGCGAAAGTCATGGACGGCGCCAAGGTCATGACCAGCGACGCCGCCAACTCGTTCTTCGCCACCGACGTCGACGCGTTCGCCGGCGCCGCTGGTTCTCCGGTGATGGCAACGTCGGACGGCGTCGTGGAAGGCATCCTGGCCCGCGGAGGCAAAGACTACGAAGTGCGCGGCGGCTGCACCGCCATGAAGCATTGCGCCGCCGGTGAGTGCGCCGGCCAAGAAGCGACGCGCGCCGGCCTCCTCGCCGAATTCATCGAGGATCCTAGTCGTCCGACGCGCACCAACGAGCACGAATACGCCGCGCTGAACCTGGCGATCCCCGACTCAAACCCAACGGGCATCACCTACGAAATGCCGATCGATCAGCCCCTGGCCGTCGCTCACGCCAAGATTCTCGTGCGCATCACGCACACGTACATCGCCGACTTGAAAGTGACGCTGATTCACCCGGACGGCACCGAGTACATCCTGCACAACCAAGCGGGCGGCGGCACGGACAACATCGATCAGGAGTATGACCTCCTGCGCACTTGGCGCGAGAAGCCGGCCAGCGGCACCTGGAAGCTGAAAGTCCAAGACCTCGCTGCACAGGACGTAGGCACGCTTACCTACGTGAAGTTGACGCTCACCACTTTCGACAATTGAATTCAAAGGAGAGATGCCGGGTCTCGGCATCTCTTCCAACCTCTTCTTCCCTGCCCAATATTTCGCCAGCACCTCGCTTAATACCGCCTTATCCATCGCTGCGCTAAAATGACGTAGTAGGTTCTTGCCACCGCCTTTTCCCGTTCGGGAGTTTCGCCCCATGCTCAGCAAAAAGCTCTTTGGCTTGATCGGCGCCCTTTTGCTTACTTCCAGCGCGGCGCGCGCCGAACCGGCCGACGGCGACTGGCAGCACCGCATGTGGATCGCCAAAGCCGGCCGCGTCTTGAGCGCCGGCGTGCCGCTGACCCCCGCCGAAATCTCGGCTCTCGCGCCTTTGAGCCAAGACGAGGTCGTCGACGAGCTGATGAACCGGGGCAATTTTGGCGATGCCGTTTTGGACTTCAATCTTTTCTACCTCGGATTTAGGCCCGCCCGCCTTTACACGTCGAACTTCAGCGTTCCAGGCGTCCGGGAATACGATTACATCGCGTTCGCGAAGCCCCAAGCGATTGCCGCGGCGAAGGCTGTGCTCGCTGGCGGCGACTATTTCGACATCCTGAGCCTCGAGCTGCCAAAGTACCTTGCGCCGTTCGATCGTCCGCAGATTTACGACCCGCAACCGCACGACCCGTCGCAACCGACGCCTACCGATGACGAGATCAGGGCGCAGTTGCTCTCGAAGGCGCTGACGGCCTTCGACAAAGTCTCGGGCTATTTTCACGTCGCTGGCAGCGACCAGCTCGACAAGGCAGCGGGTTGTCGCCAGGCCAGCGACGACACGGAGTCGAACACGATCCTCCAAGACACCATTGACGAAGGCGGCTTTCCCTTCGTCGAACAGTTCGATTTGCTGATTTATCCCTCCAACGACATCAACCTCTCTTGCGGCGATCCAGGAGTCACGGCCGAGGAAATTCTCGGTAAGCTCGCGGCGCTGCGCGAGTCTTACGTCCGACTCTTCGAGAGCGCCGCGACGTTCAAGCGCGACGCCTATCCCATTCGCTCGTTTGCCGACATCAAGGCCCTGTCGGGCGAGAACCTGCCGGTGTGGCTGAAGAGCACCCAATTCGGCTTCTTTGGCTTCTGGCAGAACCTGCCGAACTCGTCGACCAACTACAACCGGAAGCGCGCCGCCTACATGCTGAAGACCTACTTCTGCGACGACCTGACGCCGCTTGGAGTCGTCAGCTCCGGCGGTCCGCACGCGGGGGGCGGCCACGCCAGCGACCCGAGCTGCCAGTCTTGCCACTACAAGCTCGACCCCATGGCCGGCTTCTTCCGCGACAAAGGCATCAGCGGCATCGACTTCGAGAATCGCCCGTTCCTGGTCTTTGACGACCAGGCGATCATCACCGGCGATCAACTGAATCGCTACCATGCGAGTTGGGAGGACATCGGCTACATCCGTTCGACTCGCAACCGCGACGACAACGACTACGGACGGAGCTTGGCCGACCTCTTCGGCATCCTCCACCAAGCGCCAGAGGTGAAGCAGTGCCTGGTCCGCCGCATGGCCGAGTACTTCCTAGGGAAGAATCAAGTGTTCGACGGCGGCTGGCTGGCGCACCTCACCGAGACCTTCAATCAAGACGGACCTAGTTCCGCCGCGTACAAAAGCGTCGTCAAACAACTCGTGACCAGCAACACGTTCTCGAATCCCGACCCCGCCAGCGACCAATGCTACGACTTCTATCCCGCGGCTCCCGGTCCGAACGCCCTGCCTTGCGCCGTCGCTCACGTCGTCCACAACAACTGCGCGCTCTGCCACAGCTCGGCCAACGCTCGCGGCGGCTTGGACATGTCGCGCTGGATCGAGATCGGCCGCGACGACCAGGGTCGGAGCATTATGAACTTCCCGCACGTCGACGCGGCGGGTAACCAGCAGGGCCGCGCCACGACGCTGGCCCGCCTCAGCGAACGCCTCAACACGCCGGACCCCGCCCGCTCGATGCCCAAGAACATGGATATGAACGCGGTCGACAAAGCCCGCCTCTTTCAATGGGTCGTTCAACAAGTTCCTTAAAGTCTTCAGGAGACCAGCGATGAAGCTTCGGACGACACTTTTTGGCTTGATGGTAGCGACGACAGCCAGCGCGAAAGCGGAATTCCAGAGCGGCGGCAGCGTCGGCGAATTCAAAGGCTATGAGATGACGAACCGCCTTTTGGTGGGCCGCCTCCTGGATCCGGACGACCAGTCTAACCGCACCTTCGAGCTGGCGCGGTTTTTCGGCGAAGCCTATCCGCGGCCCGGCGGCCTCTCCTCGCTGCTTGGGACCTTCAGTGGCGATGGTAACGGCAACGCCTATCGCAACGGCACCCCGAACGGCGTCAACATGCTCCTCTGGTACATCGGCATGAGTCACTTGAGCCGCATCATCGGCGGAGTTTGCGACGGGCAAGGCCCGATCCTCCATGAGTCCGGACCGACGAGCCTCCAGTTTCAATTGGCCGCCGGCGTCTACCAAAATCTCGTCAGCCTGTGCGCCGCTGGCGGCGACGTCGAAGCCCGCGCCCATGCGCTTTCCGATCTCTGGTTGAACGTCGTCTCCTTCGATGCTCCCGAAGAGGAATACGACGCCTTCGTCGCCTTCTTCTCCAGCGATCCGGAGCTTTTGACGCTGCCTCCCCAAGTCCAAATCGCGGACGCCATGGCGGCGATGCTCTTGAATCCCGCGGTGCTGCTCGAGCGCTGAATTTTCTCGTCTTCACTCTAACGTCCAAGGGGACGCCATGATCTTAAATCGCCGCCATCTCGTAAAAGCTTCGGGCCTCAGCCTCGCCGCCGGCCTTTGCCCTACCCGCCGCGCGCGCGCCGACGACGAGGCGCCGCACTACTTCATCGAGCTCGTCTTCCGCGCCGGCTGGGATCCGACCCAAGTCTTCGACGCCCGCCCGGCGGCGATGACCGCCGCGGGCAAGATCCAAAATTACCGCGGCGACGAACCGTCGCTCCTGACCGGCACAAATGGCGGCAAGACCCTGGTGACGTCTTTCTTCGAGCCGCTCCGCCCGTTCTTCGAAGCCGGGAAGCTCTCGATTCTGAACGGCGTGCACATGGCCGCCGGCTTCGACGGCCACGAACAGAATCTTAATTACCTCTTCGCCGGCAACCCGTTCGGTGGCAACTCGTTCATCCCCTATCTCAACGGCGGCGCCCGCCCGGCTCCGATCGACTTTCTCCAGATCGGCGATCTCTTCGGCACCGTCCTCGACAACGTCGGCAACGGCGTCAGCCTCGACCCCGGCGCGGCCCAGAGCTTGACCTCGGCTGCGGTCGCCACCGGCGCGATCGACGGGTCGTCGCCGGTCTTGCGCTTTCTCAATCAACGCCTCGCGGCAAATAGCCAAGGTGGCGGCCGGTATTCCGCCGGAGTGCAGAAGATGCAGGCGGGGCTCGCCAAGGCGTCGGGCCTCAGCGACAAAATCCGCGAGGTCGTGCTCGACATTCCCCAAGGCGAAGCCCAGCTCCAGTCCGTGCTGAAGCTCGCGCACCAGTATTTCGTTCGCGGCCTGACGCAAAACGTCGTCATCGAGATCTTCCAGTACAATCTCGACACGCATGACTCGCAGAGCTGCAAGGACCAGGTCACCGTCTACCCCAAGGTCGTGGCCGACATCCAAAGCGTGCTCCAGTTCTTGTCGAACACCGGAGTCGGCGACCGCTCGCTTCTCGATCTTACGACCGTCGTCGCCACGTCGGAGTTCTCGCGGACGATGCGGCAAGTCGGCGTGCCGATCGACAACACCGGCACGGACCACAACCCGCTCAACAACACCGTGCTGCTAGCGGGCAAGATGATCAAGGGCGGCCAGATCTTCTCGTCCTCCGACCAAGAGACCCTCGACGCGCCGCTTTCCGGCGCGCACCGGACGCTCGATCAGGACAACCTGAAAATCATGGGTCGGCCGTTCGATTTCGACACGATGCAATCGACTTTGGCGTTGCCCGACGTCTATGACGCGGACCACTATCTCACCTTTGCGTCGGTGGCCAACACGCTGATGAAACTCTTCGGCGCCTCCGACGACAAGCTCTGGGCCGTCAAACGCAACGGAGCCCCAGCCCGATTACTCGGGCCAGGGCTGATCGGCTGATTCGAATATTTTTTCTCTAGAGTTGCAGCTGCAGGCTGCAGTGGTATCCGTCTTCGCCGGTCGTCATGCGTCCTAACCCTTTCAGGAAAGACGTGTAGTCCGAGCAGCTGAACGGTTCCTCCGGAAAGCAGAACGAGTGGAAGTCATCGCTGTAACTTGCCGCGACGTAGGCCTTGAGTTGGCCCGCGTTCATGTAAGCAAGTCCTGCGCAGCTGCCACCGACTTCGAAACCGTCGTCATCCGCTAAGTTGTCTTGGGCGACGACGATCTCAGAACTTAGCCCCAGGGTCAGAAAGAGAGCCAACGCCGTGGCTCCACCAACGAGTACGCGAACTATAGTCATAATCCCTCCTCTACAACCGAGCCCTGATGACTCGTAGGAGGCAAGGTCGTCGGCTTTGCGGTCGGCATTGAGGGAAACGTAATTCGCCAAGGGGTTCGCGTAATTGCCGCCCGGAATTCGGCCCCGACTGGGCTCTTCCGGGGCCTTTTTCGAGACGAATTTTTGTAAGCTTTATTGGTCGCTGGCGTCTCCTTGCACGCTCATGAAGGAGGTTCGCCATGAAAGTCGCCGTCGCCGCTCTGTTCGCCCTTGTCACTGCCATTTCCGCAGCCGGAATTAAGCGCGGCTCGGAAGCCCCCGGCAACTTCGGCGAGTTCCTGGTCGGCGGGACGCTGCGGTACTACCGAGGGCAGACCGAAGACGGCCGCCCTTGCACGGGGACCGCAAGCAGCTTTGCGAAGGGTCGCCAGACGCTCGTTTCGCTGTCTCTTTCCGTCAAGGGCGACGACGGCCAGCCGTTGCGTTATGCGTCGTTTGGCGGCCGGCAAATGGCCTTCGACGCCATCTGGGACCAGCCTGCGGGGACTCTCGA
>JAYWBY010000105.1:0-2339 GCA_043781115.1 Pseudomonadota bacterium | reverse complement strand
ACCACTTCCTCAGTTCATTCTTGGTGTCACTCTTTATCGGCGAAGTTTGCATGTTCTGCTCCTACTGGGGGGCGTTCGTCATGGCCTTCGTCGAGCGTTGGTACTTTCGTCGCCGCGGCTGGGCACCGGTCGAGCGTACGGGCGTCGTCAATGCCGTGCGCGGCACCATATTCATGCTGCCGGCCTTGGCCCTGAGCTTTCATATCGTCGGGATGATGGCGCCGTACTTCCATCTTCGCTGGAAGGGCCCCGAGTTCGCTGACTATCGCTACGGCATACTCTTCGGTTTTTTCAGCATGCTCGTCTACATCGCGCGGGATCTCTACCGAGGCAAGAAGGAGGCCGACCAAAATATCAGCGAGCTGGAGAGCCGGAACCTCAAGGCGCAGGTCGCGGCCTTGACGTCGCAAATGAATCCGCACCTCCTCTTCAACACGCTGAATTCCATCGCCTCGATGATCCCGGATTCGCCTGAGGCCGCGGAAGCCATGACCCTCGAGCTGTCGAAACTCTATCGCCGGGTCTTGCAGGCGGCCCGTCAAGACCAGCACTCCTTGGCCGCCGAGTTCGATCTCTGCACGTCCTACTTGGAAATCGAGCGCGGGCGGTTCGGCGAACGTCTGCGCTTTTCGGTCGACGTGGCGCCGGGCGTTGAGGCGGCCCGCTTGCAGATTCCGGTTCTTTGCGTGCAACCCTTCGTCGAGAACGCCGTCAAGCATGGGCTTTTGCACAAAATCGAAGGCGGCAGCTTGCGCCTCGGGGCGCGGCTCGCCGGCGCGTCTTTAGTGATTACCGTGGAAGACGACGGCGTCGGCCTAGGGGCGGCGGCGCCGTCGAAAGGCAGCGGCACGGCAATAAATAATTGCCGCGAACGCCTCAGCATGCTTTATGGAGCCGAGGCCAGCCTGGAGCTTGCGGCGGCGCACCCCGGTACTTGCGTGACCTTGACCATCCCCGCCAGCACGGGAGAAACAAAATGAAAGTTTTGCTAGTCGACGACGAGAAACCGGCCCGAGCACGCTTGGCTCGCCTTCTCCAGGAGTTTCCGGACGTGGTGGTCGTAGGCGAGGCAACGAATGGTCAGGAGGCCTTGGAACGAATCATGGCACTTCGGCCCGACGTCGTCTTTCTCGACATCGAGATGCCAGGCTTGACTGGTCTGGAGGTTGCGCGGGTCCTGCCTGCTTCCGGGCCCAAGGTCGTGTTTGCTACTGCCTACGACGAATTCGCGCTGCAGGCTTTCGACGCCAACGCCGTCGACTATTTGGTGAAGCCCATCGAGGTGGAGCGGTTGCGGAAAACGATGGAACGTCTGACTGACAGGTCGAGGAAACCTGATCTGGCGGCGCTTGCTGCTGCGGTGGACCTTCTCGACCGCGCCCCGAAGAGCTCCAAGCTAGCCGTCCGGGTCGGCGCCAAGTTTCTAGTCTTCGACGTGGCGAAAATCTCGGCGCTTTGCGCCACCGACCACTACGTCGAAGTGCTCTGCGGCGAGCACCGCGCCTTGGCCGACGACTCGTTAGATGCTCTAGAAAGACGACTGGACCCGCAGAAGTTCGCGCGGATCCATCGGGGTGCGATCGTCAACTTGGACTTTCTGAAGGAACTCCGCCGCGAGGGCGACCGCAAATACGTCGCCGTGCTGAACGACTATTTCGAGTCTGAACTACCGGTCAGTCGCGAGGGCCTCGCCCCCTTAAAGGAGCGCCTCGGAATCAGCTAGGCGAATTGTTGTTAATGCATGGAAATTCAACATGTTACCGCGTCATCTCGTGTCTGCCCTATCACCATGCTAGAGTCCCGTGCTTCCGGAGACTTAACGTGACCGAAACGCCTTCGAAACCGCTACACATCGGCAAGCCGGACTGGCTGAAGACCAAGATCCCGACCGGCGGGACTTATTTCGAGATCAAGCGCGACCTCCGCGAGAGGAAGCTCTTCACGGTCTGCGAAGAAGCCAAGTGTCCGAACATCGGCCAGTGCTGGAACAACGGCACCGCGACGTTCATGGTTTTGGGCGACACCTGCACGCGCGCTTGCCGCTTCTGCAACGTCAAGACCGGTAACCCCGGCGGGTTTCTCAATCCGCACGAAGGGCAGGAAACGGCCGAGGCAGCCAAGGCCATGAAGCTTCGTTACGCCGTGATCACGATGGTGGACCGCGACGACTTGGAGGACGGCGGCGCCGCCCACGTCGCCGGCGTCATCCACAAGGTGCGCGAGCTGAATCCGACGACCAAGATTGAAATCCTGGCGGGTGACTTTCACAAGCGGTCGGAGTCGCTGCAGCTCATCACCGACGCCCGTCCGGAAGTCTTCGCCCACAACCTCGAGACGGT
>JAYWBY010000104.1:0-6647 GCA_043781115.1 Pseudomonadota bacterium | reverse complement strand
CCGAATTCGGCGCACCACCCGGGGGCCGGCAGCTGTGAAAAAAGCCAAATCCGGCGAGATTTCACGGCAAGATCCTGGGGCTAAAGGGACTGAAGTGTACGAGGAATTCGTCGGGCGCAGGCAGATGACGCCGCTGAGCTTTCTACTGGGACCGCTAGCGGTCATTCCCGGTTCGTTCGCCGCCGGGCTCGCCCTGCTCTTTCTCTGTGCGTTGCTGACGGCTTTGACGCAGTTCGGCGGTTTGCTCTTCTGGCTGAGCTTTCCCTTTCTCGACCAATTCCACTACAAGCTCATCGACTATTCGGGTCGCTTCGCGGGGTTCGTTTTCACGCTGATGATCTTTCTCGTCGAGTTCGTCGCCTTTTCGTTCATGGCCGTCCCAGAACTCGCCGCTTACGCTGGGCGCGTGCCGCTGCCGTGCGAGCGCACTCCCGACATGTTTTTGCAGCCGGCCTCGAGATGGACGTGTTTTTTCTCGCGACGCTACGTCGTGCCCGAGTTGAAAGATAAACTGGTTTCCTTGGCGACCGCGATGGACAAACAATTTCCGGGCACTATTACCTATTACATGGACGCGGGGTATCCCATGGCCGGGAAGCTCTTGATGCTTCCGCACATGTCGCATCGCGGCGGCCGCCAGGTCGATCTGTCGTTCGTTTACCGCGTCGACATCAACAGCCAGAAGCTCAACGCCGAGCCGCCGTCGCCGATAGGTTACTTCGACTTCGAGCCGCCGGCGGGGAACGAGCCGCAGCCCTGCGCCAACAAAAAGAGCCAAATGCGCTGGGACATGAGCTGGATGGCGATGTTCTTCTCGGACGCGACGCTCGACGCCGAACGCACTAAGGCCACCATCGACTGGCTACTGACCGACACGTCGCCGCCATTAGTGAAGCGCATCCTGCTCGAACCGCACTTGAAGACGCGCTTCGGCATTACCTCTGAAAAAGTAAAATTCCCCGGATGTAAAGCCGCCCGTCATGACGACCACATTCACGTGGATCTATGACGGGCGGAGCCTTGGGAAATGAAAGTGACTTAGTTGAATCCGTAGTTGTAAGCCGGCCGCTCCCCGGTCCGATCGACGACGGCCCAGAAGGTCGTGTCGCCGAGATCCGGGATCTCTATCTCGAGCACCCAAGACTCGTCGATGCTCTCGCCGCCCTCGGGTGCCTCGCCACGCGCCATCAAGCGCACATGGGTCGTCGAACGCGCGAGGAGCTCCTTCAAGGTGACCTGGGCCTCCTCGGGATCCGTCACGCCTTTGACGTCGCGTACGAGCGCCAGGGGGCTCTCGACGTCGGTCGAGTCAGTAAGCAGGCTGTTGATCCCGGCACGCAGGGCATCGTCGAGCGACACTTTGCCTTCCAGCCCGTCTTGGGCGCAAAGGACGTCGGCCTTGACGGTCAAGCGGGTCTCGGTCAGGCCTATCTCGTTCCTCAGGAGCAGGCGGGCGGCACGGGCCAGGTCCTGACATTCCTTGGCGTCGGCGTCAGCTTGGGCGACCAAGGCGACGGCCGAATGCTCGGACAGGGTGGCGCTACGACCACGAATGGACCAGAAACAAAACGCGTCTATAATGGCAAGGAGGATGATCGATTTCATGGGCTTGCTCCTATATTGAGCTTGAGCGATAATATTAATATTCTTAATAAGAAGCGCAGTTTTAATACAAATTCTATAAAAAGTCAACGTCAGCTAACGGTGTTATGATTTCCCTAGAGAAATCAGCCGGATTTAGATAGCACAAGAGGACGGTCTCGAGCGAACGACATGGATACGGGGTAATGGCTCGATGATGTTTCAAGCAGTTATGCGAGGGCACGACCAAGTCATCCTCGCCAAAGGCAACATCGAAGCCGGCATTGAGGGCACCCTCAGCAACGTGCCGGATCTCGCGACGTCGCTAAAAATCATTCTCGATCTCTCGGGCATCGGCGGCATCAACTCGCTCGGCACGATTGAATGGTCGCGCGGTCTGGCGAAGATCCTGACGACGTTCGAGGTCGAGCTGTGGAATTGCCCCGTCGCTTTCGTCGACTACTGCAACTTCTTCCCGAACATCACCGGTCCGCTCAACGCGCCTCGGCGTGCCAATGTCGTGAGCTTCGAAGTGCCGTACTTCTGCGAGTCGTGCAATTTCCAGCAGTGCGAGATCTTCACCGCGGAGCGCGCGCGCGTCGACCGCCGGATGCCGAAGGTCGCGTGCCGTAAGTGCAGCCAAGGCCTCGAGCCGGAAGTGAATTCCGAAGACTACTTGAGCTTTCTCTTCCGCACGGGCGGCTAGGCGAAGGGGACAGTCTGGGGACTGACCCCTACTTCCTACTTCACCGTTTTCTTGAAATCGGCGAGCAGTTTGCGGAAATTCTCGGCGCGGCCCTTGATCTCGTCGGCTGTCATCGTCTTGAAGTAGAGGTTCTTGTCGCTCGTCGGGTCCTTGATCTTGGCGACGGCGACTTGGTCTAGCGCCTTGATGGCGTACTCGAGAGCCTCAACTCGAAGATCTGTGAATTCTGGATACTCGTCGGCGAGCTGAATCGCGCGGTAGGCGCACGCGTGGTAGATGTCCTGCTTGCAGTAAAACCGGATGATGAACGAGATGCTCTCGGCGATGCGGCGCTTGCCCTGGCGGACGAGGTCGACGGCCTTCTTCGCGTAGGCGCTGTCGGGCGTCTTGGCGATCAGCTTGTCCCATTCCTTGACGGCCTTGATCGTGTAATCCTGCTCGCGGTCAATATCGTCCGGGGCGTCCTGCCAATACGACTCGCCAATCCGAAACGCGGCGAAGTCAACTTGCGGGTGCTTCGGGTGAAGTTTTACGAACTGCTCGTAGGCCAGCGCGGCTTCCGTGTAATGGCCCAATTCGAACTGGCTGTTGGCGATCAAAAGCTCCGCTTCGGCCGCGTATTTGCTATAAGGGAAGCGGGATTTGAACTCGCCGAGACGCGTCAAAGCGATTTCATAGCTCTCATCGTCGTACGGTTCCTTCGCTATGCCGTACGATTTGGCGGGGTCATTGGGGTCGAACTCCTTCTCGGAACAACTCCAAAAAGCCCCACTGACACCAACGATAACGAGTGCTTTTAAGAGTAGCGACAGGAGACGGAAGAATGATGGGAGCTTCAAGAAGATCCTCTTTTGCCGATAACATAGAGGACGACCGGGACTCGGTAACGCCTCCGGGCGTAGCGAGACAATAACCGAGTTTCGGCCGAACCCGCCAATGATTTTGGCGGGATTCGCCAAAATTCTACAGGTTAGCGCCGATCGCCGAAAGGATGCGGCTTGGCCGACTGGCAACCCCCAACTACTAACGAAAAAGCCCCCAAAGATGGTTGGCGGAGCTTCCAACGTCATCGCGGCAAGCTGTTGGCCGCGACAGTCATTATCTCCGCGTTGATACACTTTTTCTCCGTCGAACACCTGGGTGGACGCAATCCCCAGCTTCTCCACATGCCACAGTCGAAGTCGGCGCCGATCAAATTCAAGGTCGTCGAAGTCCCGAAGAAGAAAAAAGACAAGGACCCGCCGTCTCCCTCCGACATCCCGAAGATCCTCGAGATGCCGCAGAACAAGACCGAGGCCCCCGACAAAGCCGACTACGCCGGCACCGTCGACCACAAAGCCTTGAAGGAAATGCGCATCCCGGACGAGGTCAAGCGCGAGCGCGCCAAGGACCCCGGCCAAAAGGGCAAGCCCGACGTCAAACCGGACGCCAAGGTGGCGGCGGAGAAGCCGGACCAGCCGAAGCCGCAAAAAATCGCTAAAACCAGCACTTCCGACATCAAGAGCAAGTCCGGCCATCTGGCGATGGACGCCTTCAATTCGAAGCCGCGCAACGACTACGAAGCGCTGCTACCGACCAGCATCAACGATCTCCCCGGCCAGCTCAACGCGGGCTTCCAAGACTACGTCGACGACAAGGTCCAAAACGGCGACCGGATCGACATCAACACGACCGAGTACCGCTACATTGGCTACTTCACCAACATGCGCAAAGCCATCGAGCTCGTTTGGAACTACCCCTTGGACGCGGCGCGCAAAGGCCTCCAAGGAGAAGTTGGGCTTGAGTTCGCCATCACCAAGGACGGTCACGCGACGCACATCCGCGTCATCAAGTCGTCGGGTTATGAGATCTTGGACAAAGCGATCATCGAGGCTATCAAATTGGCCTCGCCGTTTTCGCCTTTGCCTGAGGGCTTCAACAAACAAAAAATCGTTGTAACCGGGGCTTTCCGGTACATTCTGAGTGCTTACGGGTCTCACTAAGAATCCTTGAAGCGCTGCCGGACGCCGGGTTAGGCTAGTAGGCTGAGCCGTTGCTCCATAGCCAAAGGATCTTAGTGGGATCGTCTTTACGCCTGCCTGCCATACTTGCTGCTCTCGCGGCCGGGGCTTGCGCGTCTACGGGGTCCGACCGGCCGGTAAGCGGCATTCCTAGCCCGGCGCCGGTCGAGGCTCCCGTGGCGGTCGACGTTCCCGCGACCGTTCCGGCCGACGGCGAGCTAGCCGTCGCCGACCTCGACGCCATAGATCCGGAGACCGTCGGTGAGGGTGAAGGCGAATCCGAAGTCGACGACGAGGCGGAAGCCGTCGCCGACGCGGAGCTAAGTCCCGAGGATTTCGAAGAGGGCTTCTGCGTCGACGACATCTACGCCAAGTACCTCACGCAGCGGTTCGCCAAAGAGCATCACAACGACAAAACCCCGAAATTCACCGAGAGCCGCAGGCATCGCCGCCGCGCCGTCGTCTCCGACGCCCAACGTAAAGAGTTCTTCGCCCTCTCCTACGCCCGCGACGTCATGAACGGCAAAACGAGCCCCTACTTCGGCGCCATCCCGATCATCGTCAACGACAAGGTCGACTTTTGGGTTCAGTACTATAAGACCGCAGGTCGGAAGCAGTTCATGCGCTGGCTGGTGCGCGGCGAAGCGATCAAGAAGATGGTGCAGCCGATCCTCCACGAGGGCGGCATCCCGATGGAGTTCTTCTACCTGGCGATGATCGAGTCGGGGTTCAGCAACAGCGCGTCGAGCCGCGTGCGCGCCACGGGCACTTGGCAATTCATGCGCGGCACCGCGCAGCTTTATGGCTTGAAGATCAACCACTGGGTCGACGAGCGCCGCGATCCGGTGAAGTCAACGATCGCCGCGGCGAACTATCTGAAGGACCTCTACGCCGATCTAGGCGACTGGCACTTGGCGATGGCGGCTTACAACGCCGGTCCGGGCAAAATCCGGAAAGCCATGCGGCTTGGCGGGACGAAGGACTTTTGGAAGCTCGCCGACACGCGCAACCTCGCCAAAGAAACCAAGAACTACGTGCCGAAGGTCTTGGCCGCGATTCTCCTCTCGACCGACGCCAAAGCCAACGGCTTCGACTGCCAAGGAGTCGAGAACAGCGACGACACGCTGCCCGACACCGCCGTCATCGTCAAACGCCCGGTCAAACTCGACGAACTAGCTCATGAGCTCGGCTTGCCGCTGAAGACGCTCATTCAGTGGAACCCGGAGCTGATCCACAGCATCACGCCGCCGTCGAAGAGCGGCTACTCGCTGCGCCTGGCGTCGGCCTACGCCAACATGTTCCCGAGCATCGAACAGAAGCTGTCGCTCATCGAAGTCACCGACATCCAAATGCACACCGTCCGGCGCGGCGACACCTTGTCGCGCATCGCCAAACAATACAAGGTCGCCATCAAGCAAATATTGGCGATCAATCCTGAACTCAACGCCTCGCGGCTGAAGCCAGGACGTTCGATCGCCATTCCGATTCCGGGCGTCATCACTTCCGTCAAACGCGCGGAAGAGAACCACTCGGTTCTCTGAGATGGGGTCAGTCACCCTCGGTAAGTCAGTGATGATGCTGGTGACCTTCGTGACCGTGGTGATCATGTCCATGGTCATGTCCACCCGCGCCATGCCGGTCGATCGCCAAGTGCAAGAGCGAGCCGCCGACTAGAGCTTGAAAGAGCGCATAAACGACATCGCCTTCCAAGTGCTGAAAAATGACGCCGCCCGCGTAGTATCCCGAAACTGTAAAGGCCGCGTTAAAGATCAACACGGCGATCGTCCAGCGGGTGCCGGCCATCGGCTTCAGCGACCACCAGATGAACATCCCCTCGAAGAAGCGGTGGACGAGGACTAAATACGGCAAGGCGTGCAAATGCCCGGTCGTCTGATCGGCCGCGGTCTCGACGAACGCCGCGCCGTCGAGCGAGGCGTGGAGCGCCAGCCCGACGATGCCGAGCAGTAGCGGTACCCAGTGCACACGGTCGGCCAAGCGCCGCCACACCCGTTCGACGAGGCTCGGCAACGCCAAACCAATCAGCGCCAAGAGAATGGCCCACCAACGGACCACCTCGAAACTCTCGGGCAAGATGTCGAAGACGACCAGCAAGGCCAACGCGATGATCAGCAAGCGCTCGATGAGGCGGTGCACGCGCTGGTACTGGCCGGTGAAGCTGTAAACTACCGGCGCCGCCCACAATAGTACGATGCTACAGATAAGAAAGAGCATGAATCTCGCTACGCTTTGGCATTGTCATTGAGCTCGTCTTGGGCGATCTTGAAGGCCATGACCGAACGCGAACTTTTTACTACCAACCGACTCTTCTGTCCCGGCCCGACGCCCGTGCCCATGGCCGT
>JAYWBY010000103.1:0-6652 GCA_043781115.1 Pseudomonadota bacterium | reverse complement strand
GCAGTTCGCCGATGGGCAACGCGGTCCATGGGGCGGTGGCGATCCGTCGTGTTTAGGGGAATTACGACGGATTAGACCCGTTTGTTGCGGCTACTCTCGCACAGGTGAAGCAGAGTTGAGCCGTATTAGAAGTCTGTCAAGGAGGTAGAAGTGCTAGGCATTCATCATGTGCAAATCACAATTCCCAAAGGGTTAGAGGCGAAGGCTCGTGAGTTTTACTGCGGACTGTTGGGGTTGACCGAAATAGCGAAGCCAAAGTCCCTCGAAGGCCGTGGCGGATTCTGGTTGCAACTGACAGGTGTGCAAGTCCACGTCGGGACGGAAGATGGCGTTGATAGCACAAAAACCAAGGGGCATATCGCCTACAGGGTAGATGACCTGGAAGCCGTAAGAACAAAAATTCAATCTTATGGTCTCGAAGTCATTTCCGGTCCGGAAATACCGGGCATCAATCGATTTGAATCCCGTGACCCATTCGGCAACCGGATTGAGTTCGTCCAACCCCTCGAAGGGACGTTGAGGCGTCCCGACAACATCAAGCACTACTCCGAAATCCAGGAGCCGGAGGCTGGGCAATACCCTGGCAGCGACGAACCCCTCAGTATCGGCTCGCCGTTCGCAAAATCCTTGGGGTTGAAGCGCCTCGGAATTCACCACGAGCTACTTCCGCCCGGGCAACGCACGTCGTGGCCCCACGCAGAGCAGGACGAAGAAGAGTTTATTTATGTCATCGAAGGCAATCCCGACGCGTGGATTGACGGCAATACGCACCGATTGAGTCCGGGGGATGGCGTCGGTTTTCCCTGCGGCACCGGAATCAGCCACACGTTTATCAACAACACCAGCCTCGCCGTGAGGCTGCTCGTCGTCGGCGAGGCGTCGAAGAAATCCAGTAAAATTTTCTACCCCCTCAACCCCGAGCGTAAGGAGCAGGTCAAGGACGGCTGGTGGGACGACGTACCATGGCGCCCTCTGGGTCCGCATGACGGGTTGCCTGACAAGCTGCGACAGAAGAGGAGCGGTCGCTGAGGCTTGGACTAAGCCATACGCAGTCCTCGCCCGAAGAGCGCACGCAAACTTAAAAGAGCTTGGGAGAGTAGCCGCAACAAACGGGTATAATCCGTCGTAATTCCCCGAAACACGACGGATCGCCACCGCCCCATGGACCGCGTTGCCCATCGGCGAACTGCCTAAGGCATTCCGCTCTCGCTCAACGCCGTGGGCGACGAGCTCTCGCTACAGATCCAAGCCCCAGAGCCGGAACCAGAGCCCTCCGTCCCAAAGGCGACGCCCGCAGCGCGCATTGAACGCGCGCTCGCCGAGTCTTCGCCCATGACCCTCAGCACCCTGCGCGACGCCTGCGGCGTGCGCACCGCGACCCTGTGCGACACACTCAAGGAACTCGTCGCAAACGGGCGCGTCGAGCGCCACGAATCCGGCTACGCCCTCGCCCACCAGTAATCAAGGCTTTACCCGTTTCCGCTTCCCGACGTCCTATAGGAGGGGCGGGAAACGGAAACGGGAAACGGCCCCTCGTCTCGTCTTCCTCTGCCTGTCTTTCAAACGAGCGCCCGACGCGCGCGACGTGGCGTGCGCGATGATCACCGGAGCACCATCGCGTGCGTCGGGCGCAACCAAGCGGGCTCGGCGCCGGCGTCGATCCCGGCGCACCGACCGCGCGGCAAGCTGCAAAATCTGGAGCGGCGCTCACGCCGCGTACAACAGGTCAGTCGATAGCAATTCATGGTCAAACGTGACCGCCTCTCCATCGATCAATTTGGCGCCACTCAGAAGCACGAGCTACCGCTAGACGTGCCGAAGGCTCTGGCGTTGCTTAGTCAGCCGTTAGGGGATGGGAAGCAGACTCTGGCGGAGCTGCTGCCACTGTTTACTTAGTGTAGAAAGACAGTGGGTCTCATCAGGGTGGCACATTTCGACAAACATGTGAGGCCAGAGCTAATAGTGGATTCTACATGATATTTCCCGAATTCGACGCAAGAACGACGGTCCAAGTGTATCTCCGCCATTTTCTGGACGTGAATCGTCAGGCAGATCGCCGCAAAAGCGCGCGTTTCTTCGCCAAAAGACTGGACTGGTCCAGTTCGCTGATGCCCGATGTGATCAAAGGCAGAAAACGCCTCTCGATCCAGCGAGCCCTTGAGTTTTGCAGCCTCGCGAGATTCAGCGAGCGTCGAACTCAACTGTTCGTGTTCAAAGCGGTTTGCGAAAACCAGGGGGAAGGCGCCGAACGCTTTCTCGAGCGGTTCATCGTCAGCAATTTCCGCACTTTCTTGACCGCGTCGCCTACTCATGACGAGGAAGAAATCATCGCTAGTGCCTTGGCCAGCGCCGTTCTCGGCTTGGTTCAAGCCCGCCCCGGAATCGATGCAGTGCGCATAGAGCAGTTGCTGGATACGTTTGACCGTGAGGAATTGCGGCAGATACCGCGAATTCTGGAGCGGCTAATCGTTGCGGAAATGATCAAGCGCACTGCCGCAGGCTTCCAGGCGTCCGGCGTGCGTACAATCGTATTGGAAAAGGCCGCAGGTCAACCGGCGCACTGGTCGCCGCGTACTTATGCAGAAAGTCTGTTGAGGTTCATTGATTTGGCTCGGCCATCGGCGCAACTCCATGGTGCAACGGTCGCGATCCCGCAAGCCCGACTACCAGAGGTCCGCGAGCGTCTTGCGGAGGTGCGCGACTGGGCCCTGGCGCTGGGGGAGGATGCTCGCCAGCTTACGGTGGGTGCAGAGTCCCAGTCGCCCTTGATCGCCGTTCAGATGCTGCTTGCGGCTTACACCGTCCATCCCGTAATTCAATAAATACGATGGGATAGAGTCTGTACCAAAAGGGGGTACAGAATGTGGATTTCTCGATTCAAGTGAGGGTGGGGCCATGCCGAATATGAATCATGAACAAACTCCACCATTTTGCGGTCTCGGCTTGTCTGTTTGCCCTGATCTTCGTTCCAAATGTAACGGCAGCCGCCGACGCTCCGCCCTATGCTCTCTCGTACTCCGGCCGGTTGACTGAGGTCACGGGAGCACCGCTAACCGGTCCGGTGACTTTGTCCTTGCAGTTTTTTCGCCACGACTCCGCCTCCGACTTGGTGGCAACGCCCCCTCAAGTGTTTTCAGGCGTAGCGCTGCTCCAAGGCGTCTTTCAAGTCACCCTGACATTTAGCGACTCCGAATACCAAAACCTATTCAATGGCACGGAAAACGTATGGATCCAGGTCACTAACGAAGGATCGGGCAAAGTCTACCCACGGCAACGCTTCAATGCCGTGCCCTACGCGCAGAAGATCCCAGTCGACAATGCGACGCTCGTTTTCGGGACGGACGGCAAACTCGCGATCGGGACGCTTCCCGTTCAGGCTGAAGCATCGCATGCGGCGTCCGCCGACACCTTCGTCAATGCTTTGTCGGGCGATGTGACGGGTCCGCAAGGCACGACGAAAGTGGAACGCTTGCAGGGCCGCGCGGTTGATCCGACGGCGCCCACTCCTGGACAATTCCTGATGTACGACGCCACTGTCGGTTGGAAGGCAGCGGCGATCGTCGGTGCCGCCGGTGGCACGGTCACGCAGATTAACGTCGGCCCCGGTCTGGCGGTTCAAGGCGGTGGCGCCGTCACTGCCGCGGGCACGCTCGAAGTGCCCACCGGCGGAATCGTCGATAGCATGCTCAACGGCAGCGGCATTACAACGGCCGGCAAAGTCTCGGGGAGCGCGATCACGGCAGGAACGATCGCTGGTTCGACGGCATGGAACTCCTCCGGACAAGTCGCGACGACCGGCAACTTCGTCGCGAAGGGCAACGGCACTACCGCCGGCGAGGTGCGACTAAGCGACGCGACCAACGCCAATTACTTGGCGTTGAAGTCTCCCAACACGGCGGCCGGCACTCGAACGTTCGTTCTTCCTGACACTTATGGCGCTTCGGGGGACTTTCTGAAGTCGAACGGAGCAGGGCTGTGGTCATGGGGCTCACTATCCGGAAGCGGTCCCGTGACGTTCAATCCGGGCACAGGTGTTATCGGGATCTCTGGCGCGGGCGGGGGCAGCCCTGGCACGATGAGCGGCGCGGACAAAACGATCCTCGACGGCCTAGCCACCAATGCACTGCTGGACGGTGATTTTCCCGTTGCCGGAATCATGACGACCACCGGCGGTGGGGGCTATAACACGACGCCGGACAATCACGCCAATTGGGATGCTGCCTACGCCGATACCAATGCCGCGACGGCCTTGAATACGGTGTCGAAGGTGGTCAAGCGCGACCCGTCGGGAAATTTTGCAGCGGGCACGATCACGGCAACGTTTGCTGGGAACCTGACGGGCAACGTAACAGGTAATGCCGCGACCGCGACCAATGCTCTCGAATGGAACGGCGGCGGAACGAACCTGAACGCCGTGGCCGGACGCTCCAGCCTCGGCGCGGCGGCTTCCGGGGCTAACGGTGACATCACGTCTCTTACCGGACTGACGACGGCGCTAACCGTCGCGCAAGGCGGCACTGGTGCGGCCTCACTTCCCGCAAACAACGTTCTCCTGGGAAACGGCACCAGCGCACCGGCAAGTGTCGCGCCAGGTGCGCCTGGCAACCTCTTGACGTCGAACGGCACGACTTGGGCCAGTACCGCCCCGGTGGCCGTCAATTGGGCGTCGCCGGGGGCGATTGGTTCGACCGCTGCCAATTCAGGGGCATTCACGACTTTGATGACGACGGGCAACGTCGGAATTGGGACGACGGCGCCGCAGCAGCTCCTCGATATCAATGCTCCCTTTGGGAGAATGCTCCTCGGCGGCAACGGGGCGAATATTTCCTCGAACGCCTACCACAGCGGCGGTTGGAAGTACTCCCAGGCCGGCTACGCGAACGTCGTCTCCATCGGCTCAAGCTCGGTCGGTGACTTTGTCGTGTATACGGCAGATCCTGGCACCGCCGATGCGGCAGCGACTCTGAATGACCGCTTCCATATTCTCAATAACGGCAACGTCGGTATCGGAACGAATTCTCCCTCGAGGCTCCTTACCATCAGGGGAACTAACACCTCCGGCAGCTATCCTATGGTTAATTTCCTACACCCAAACAACGCAGACAAAGGCTTTCAAGTCGGCAATCCTGCCTGGAACGACGGTCTCAACGCCGAGCTTTGGAACTGGGAAAACGGCTTTGTACGGATAGGGACGAACAGTTTGGAAAGAGTTCGTATCGATGCGGCAGGCAACGTCGGTATAGGAACGACGAGCCCAAGCAGAACCCTCGATGTTGCCTTCGACCACAGCTCCACAACCGGCATGCTGACCCCGTTGGCGATCACGCGTACAACGAGTGGTACGGCATCGAACGGGATCGGCGGACGTCTCGAGTTCTATCTCGAGAACGGCAGCGGTTCGATCGACGAAGCCGCAACTGTCGGTGCCTTGTTAACTGACGTCACGGCCGGGTCGGTTGATAGCGCCTTGGTTTTCCAAACAAGGAAAGATAGCGGGTTGTTTGCGGAAAGAATGCGTATCGACGCAGACGGCAACGTCGGCATTGGAACGACGAGCCCGGACATCAGAGGCTCGCCTGCTTATCGGACCTTGACCATTTTAGGACCAAATACCACTGCTGGAAGCAGCGGCATCATCGAGCTTGCCACTCAATCGGTTGATGCCGACGGCAACTTTGCTGGTGTAGTCAATTTCTCGGCGACCGCAAACTCTGGCGCAAAACGCGTCGGCGCCATTGCGGGACTAGTCTCTGGCACGACGGCAACGAACCGAGGCGGAGCGGTGGCACTGTACACCACACCGGACGGCGGAACGGATGTGCTGGAAAGAGTCCGCATCACAAACACTGGCAACGTCGGCATCGGCACGACAAATCCAGCCGCGAAGCTCGCCGTCGCTGGCATGGTCGATTTGATTGGCAATGCGAACGACGTGACGAATCAAATCTACCTTTCGTTTAAAAGGCTGGACGATTCCCGAATCGGGTATCTAGGTGACGGTTCCGGTGCAGTTGACGGTCTCTATCTGGTGAGCTCCATAGGGGACGGACTGCGCATGTCCTCGTACAACGGTGGCGATATCCGGCTTGGCACGGATGCAGGGGGAACGACCACTGTTACCCACACAAAAGTGACGCTCACGAATAACGGCAACGTCGGGATCGGAACGACAGTCCCGCAGAGCACTTTACAGGTCAACGGCTATGTTCAACTCGCACTCACGACGAACACCGTGCCACCGGCAGCCGACTGCGATGCAGCGGCTGAGTATGGTCGGATGAAAGTCGACGACCAAAACGGCAAGTTGTACCTCTGCGTCCAAGCAGGATGGCGACAGACGACGCTGGCTCCTTGACGAGTGTTAAAGATAGTAGCGGCGTTCGCGGGGCCGACGGGCAAAACTCTCGAAGTTGGCCGTCAACCGCTCACGCGGCGACTGTCAGGCGAGTCGGATTGGGCTGCGACCTATAGTTGCAGACCCCGTCAATCGGCCTGGTGTTTGATACGCCTTCACTCCTCAACCGGGCAAGCCCACCGATGGTGGCGCTCGGCTGTGGGTTGCGAAAATCTCGATTTCGCCCGGATTGAATTCGCCGGACAGCGTCTTGAGTTACTGCAACAAGGGCAAAATATGGAGGCGAAAAAATTCGTC
>JAYWBY010000102.1:0-6657 GCA_043781115.1 Pseudomonadota bacterium | reverse complement strand
GAGAGCGCTCGGGTCGAGACGTTGGAGCGCATGAACGGCTTAGTCGAATCGGCCAGGCGCTCGTTCGTCAATATGGAGCGACAGATCGAGAACAACGGTTTCGCCATTCAGACGCAGCTCGGCGAGGTCCGGGCGGAGTCGGCAAAGAGGGCGGCGAGAGAGAAGTGGCAGCTACGGGTCTTCGGAGTGGCCGGGTTGACCGCCTGCTTACTCGCTGGCTGGGCGGGATGGAGGGTGAAGGAGTGGAGAGCGGACAAAGTGGCGGCCGAGGAACGGGTGGCGCTGCGCAAAAGCGAACTCTTCGGGATGTACCTACTCGAAGTCCATCCCAAGGAGGCCGAAAAATACTGGAAGGCCTTTCAGAGCTGGGCCGCGAAAAACGAGATCAAGAACTAGCAGAGTGGAGGGCGGGATATGAATATCCTGGCAGAGCACGGGGAACTAAGCCCCGAGGATTTGGCGGAAGTCTTGGCCATGGAGAAGGGCGAGCTCGTGGCGCTGGTGATCGGCATGAACAAGGGCTGGTATCAGCTTTTGGCAAACTTAGAGGACGCGCACAGGCAGGACTTGACGCAGCTCGAGGAGCGATTGTTGAAGCAACTCAACGACTCTTTGAGCGCCACACGCAAGACCGAGAGCGAGGAAATAGGTGGTTTACGGGGGGAGTTCGCGAAATCGGGGAAGGAACTCGACGCTGGGCTGAAGGCCTCGAAAGAGAACGAGAAGCGGTTAGAAGCGCTCAAGAGCACGCTCGACAAGCTCACGAGCGGGCGCGCGGGCGGGAGATGACGGAATGGGAGCGTCGGGATTTTGACAGAGACATCGAGCGTGGACACGGCCGCGGCCGAGGGATCGATATATCGTTTTAGGTCAAGCGCTCAACTGGCTCGACGCCTTTAGAACGGCCAAGATTTAGTTTCAAGAATGGTCTTTCGACGGCGAAATGAACGAGAAGCGTCAAGATCGCGAGGACGCTGCAACCAATAACCAGGCGCACTTCAGCTATTTGCTCGGGGGCTTTGCCTAAAACTCGCAAAACTGCCGGGTCGAGTGGCCAAAACCCTTGGCTAGCCAAGACAGGAATGTGGAGCAAATAAAGACTAAAGCTGAGGCGTCCGAAGGTCCGCAGTAGGCGATTGTCCAAAAGTTTCGCGGCGACAAAGCTTCGTGGTGCGGCGAGTACATAAACCAACAAGGCTCCACCGAAGATCGCCGAAAACAATAGCCCGAGCGTGACCATCCAAGGTTGGTCCCACCACATGGCGCCTTCATAGACCACCAAAGCCAACATGCCGAGAAAGGCAGCGACCATGACCTTGGTTGCCAAAGATAGATAAGGGGCGAGTGCTGCTGGGCTACGGGCGAGAATCGCGACAAAAGCGCCGATCACTAATCCGTCAAATCGCGTGAAAGTAAGGAAATAGCTTCTTGCGGCGGGAATTCCGCCGAGGGTAAGGCCAATCCGCAGGGCGACGCTACCAATCAGAAGGCCGATGCAAATCTTACTCAGCGACGAACGTTTCGTCAGTAGTACGGTGACGGGCCAAATGACATAAAATTGCTCCTCGATCGCCAAGGACCAGGTGGGGCCAAGCCAGCCATCCGACCACCCGCCGAGGTAAACTGACCAAATGTTATTTACGAAAAACCAATACGGTAGTCCCCAGCCGGAATGTCCCGTGATAGCCGCGGGGCGGGCGGCAATCTGAGGGACGACGACAAAGACAACCGAGAGAAGCAAATAATACAAAGGCCAGATACGGAGAATCCGACGCAAATAAAAATTTTTGAAATAATTCGGCTGACCTTTTGCATCATAAAGAATGCCAGTGATCAAATAGCCGGAAAGCACGAAAAACAAGTCGACTCCGGCCCAACCACCCTTGGCGATAGCCAGTGACCATGCCGGGAAAAAGTCGACGTAATGCATCAAATACAGGTGGTGGAATAGTACCCAAAGAATCGCAATGCCGCGGATACCATCCAAAGCGAGAATGCGTGGTGCTGGTACTGCTGTCTGGTGAGCCATGCCGTACTTTGCTTTCGTGGTCATGGCTTCACATTACAGCATGACCTGTTTTTTTAGATATATTGAGGACAGGCGCAGGCACTCAACGTGATGTTACAAGCGCGGTAAAGTTGGGCCAGCGTTTGTTGCGTTCAGCAAACAGTCGTTTTTTGAACGACGCCGGCGGCCGACAACGGCCCTTGAGGCGCAAGGATTTGCGGGCGCGGTTTTGGCGGGGGTTTATTGAACGCTGCACCACGACCATGTTCTGGGGGTCACTCAAAGACGATACGAGCCTTTTTCCCCATGACGGAGGCTAGCTCTGCGAGCGTTCCGAGCTTCAAGTTTGCCTGCCCCTTCATAATGAGCGAGGTCTGCCGCGCCGTCGTGTCCAAGCGACGGGTAAATTCGTTAAATCCGATTTTCTCCGCCGCCATGTACTCGACAACCGCGCTCGAGACGTCTTCCTGCATAGCCCTGAGCGTTGCTAGCTCACGTTTGACGCGCCGATTATTCGCGGCAATTTCTTTCGGCGTGAAAAGCTCGCGACGAACATCGTCATAGGACTCGAATTTTTCGATTTGTTCACGAGTGATTTTAGCCATGGGTTCCTTCTCCTGTCTTTTGGTCCTGCTACTTGGTGTCGATCTGCTCGAGGCGGCTGCGTGCCTGCTTGATGTCTCTCTCCTGAGTGCTCTTGTCGCCGGCGACGAGCAGCAGCACGAGCGTGTCGTCCGCCCAGGTGTAGTAGATCCGGTGACCAGGACCGGTTGTCCGGTCCCGAAGTTCCCAGAGATCGTCGCCGAGGTAGCGCACGTCAGGGAGGGTCAGGGAGCGTCCTGCATTCGAGAGCTTTGTAAGAAGCCGGTCCACGGCAAGGGCGCCATTACGGTCATGCTGTCGGAGGTCCGCGAGCCACTCCTTCACGGGCTTGCGCCCTCTCGCGTCCTGCCAACAGCGAATTACCACCATCTTATCGGCCTCCCCCTCGAATAACTTTACTACAATATACTAGTATACGCAAATATACTGGCGACTCGGAGGCTTAGACTGGTCATGCCTGTTGCTGAACAGAATAAGCTATGTAAGAATACTTCCAGTTCAGCCAAGACATAAGGTGGAATTTAAAAAATGGACAGTCGTCCCATTGCTTTACGTGTGACGGAGTTGGCCCGAATCAGTGGTATCGGAAAGCCCGCAGTGTCCATGGCTTTGAAGGGCGCCGCCAATGCTCCGGAAAAGCTCGAACTATCGGGTGGCAAGATTGTAGGGATCTTGCCCGAAACGGTTCAAGAGTTCCTTCTTGCTCGCGGCCAGGCCAACTTAGCCAAAAACTCGCTAATCGTACTGGCCACCCAAACAGGTGGGTGCGGCAAGACTAGCTCTTGCATCAACTTGGCTGCCGCCGCGCGGCGTTTAACGTCCCGGCAATCGGCGATTGTCTTAATAGACGCAGATAGCCAAGCGTCGCTTTCGCTTCAAGCAAGCGGCGCCGCAGCGGGCGACGATGAGCCGATCCTTCTTTCTTGGATCGAAGGCAAGGTGAAGTCGGTAACGGATTTGCTAACGCAAGTCGGAGAAAACGTCTGGCTGGTACGATCCAACCTCAACAATGCTTTTCTTGATCGAGCCATGGGACGGCCACAGCTAATCAAAACTGCAGCAACCAAACTCGTCCGTGAACTGATCGATCACTTTGGACCAGGCACCAAGGTACTGGTTGATACGCCGCCTCAGCTAAGTTCTATCGGCCAGTCGTTCATTGTCGCTACGGCCGCCATGAAACAGGACGAAATAGGGACTCTTCTTGTGCCAATCCGTTTGGATGACTTCGGTGTCAAAGGCGCACAAATCGCGATAAGCGAAGCAAACGAGGTGGTCAATGCATTCTTTAATACCTCGGTAAAAGCACTTTGCTTCGTCAACGGCTTCGACCAAAGAACGAAAAACAGCGTTCGCACTCTCTCGGCCATTACCCGAAATCCGGTGCTCAGTGATTTTCTAGCACCAGTGGCTATTCGGCACTCTAGCGAGATCGCTCGCGCGATCGCGCGCCGTTCGTCGGTCTTTACCGACTATAGGAATGCAACGACCATCGGCGCGGATTACATGGACCTTCTGTTGTCGGCTCTCGGGTGTGAGCGTGACGAGAGAGCGGAGTAGCTGTGGACCTAAACGCAATCAAAGCCAAGGCTGGCATTAGCGACAAGCCAGACGCCGAGAAGACGTCTCTCTCTACGGGAGAAAGTCACCGTTCCGGTGGCTCTGTCGGCAAACGACGCTTTTGGTATCCAGAGCAGGACAACTCTACAACCGCCCCTATTCCGACAACCCCCGAGACAAGTGTGAACCCAAAGGGTGAGCAAAGGGCTAGCAAAGGGCTAGCAAAGGGTGAGCCCAAAGGTGAGCAAAGGGCTAGCAAAGGGCTAGCAAAGGGTGAGCGAGAAAGTGACGCATCTCAGCCCAAAGGTGAGCAAAGGGCTAGCAAAGGGCTAGCAAAGGGTGAGCCCAAAGGTGAGCAAGAAAACCCTAGAAGGGTGAGCAAAGGGCTAGCAAAGGGTGAGCAAGGGAAAGCGGCATTTGGTAAGCTGGTTGGACTTCAGCGCAAGATACTTCTTCTTGTTTACGAGTCAATGCAGGTGACGGGCAATGATCTGACAGAGCCTATGTCATCAACTCAGCTTGCAGAGGGCCTCTCAGCGGATAGGTTGACCGTTAAAGATGCTCTTAGACGCCTAAGAGTGAAAGGCGCTCTCTTCCATGGCGAGGTTAAAAACGGCAATGGCGGATGGGTTAGATATGCCATTCCGTCGACTGTCAGAGCCGAGGTTTTTGCCTGGCAAAGGGTGAGCAAAGGGCTAGCAAAGGGTGAGCCCAAGGGTGAGCAAACTGGCCCTAGTAGTAGTAGTTATATAGAAAACAATTTCAAACCTACTACTACTGCCGAAACGCGCGCACGCGCAGACAATGAATGGACACCCGAAGATCTCGACTACTCGATGCTCACCGACGTCGGTTTCGGCCGGTCCCAGGCGCTGCAGCTTCGCAGTCTCGGCATCCCGTTCGACGTCGTGCAGCGCTCGCTGGTCTATTTCGAGTTCGAGTTGCGCTACACGGCGAGCGGCAAGACTATCCAAGAGCCGCTAGCTTTGTTGATGAAGCGCATGCGTCAAAACGGTTGCTGGGAAGCTCCGGAAGAGTACGAAAAACGGCACGCCCACTTTCGCAGTTGTTTTGCCGAACGCGAGCAGCAGCTCCGGGAAGACAGGCCCAGAGAAGAAACGGGCGGTGACCTCTTGGCAGCGGGCGACAGCATCACTTCGCTTGCCGGCGTGGACCATGGCGAGCCGCTCCGGTGACGCTTGACGGTGGTGTTCTGTGCACACTTTATTTGCCGGAAGATGTCGCAAATTTCTCCTGGCTGCTGTCGCTAGACGCACGCTTCAGCGCTCACCTTGAAATCTGAGATGAGATGCGTTTGGCCATCTCTTGAGGGCTGACGTGGGATACGCGCCGGTCAAAGCCGGCTCGACGCTGCGAGTCGTCGAAGAGACTCGGCGTGATGCGAATTCGCACAAACCTGAGCTGATTGTTGTTTTTTACGCAAGCCGCCCAAATTTCGCTGCTGATGCGTTTGGATGAGATGACCCTAGGCTCGGGTGCTCCTAGGGGGCTTGCATCGATTCTAGGGGCGTCTAGGGCATTTTTAGAGGCATGTCTTGCTTGGGCTTGCTCCCGGATTTTTTGAGATTTTGGAGTTTGAGTTGGGGGTTAAAGCTTATTTTGTAGGCAGAGGAGTAGATTTTGAGGTATGAGTTTTTGAGAGTTAGATTGAAGCGCAAGCTTACTATCTGCTAGCGACTACGCTTCGGCCCCTGCGGGGCCTCGCTTCGCCGCTAGCAGATAGGCTTGGCCAGGGGCTTTGCCCCCGGCGCCCCTTCGGCCGGCAGCAACCCATAACCAGGGCATCAAATGGCTCGACCAAGAACCGACCGGACCACCCAACGAGTGGTCCGCCTGACCGCCGAGGAAGACGCCCAGGTCAGCGCCCAAGCGCAGGAGCTTGGGCTGACGGCGGCGGCGTTTCTTAGGCTCTCCGCTTTGAAGAAACTGCCGAGGCGAACAGGGGTGCTCGACCCCGAGGTGGCACGAGAGATCTGGCGGCAGGTGTCGGGGGTGGCCCGCAACGTCAACCAGCTCACTAAAATTGCCCACGCCGGGAAGCTTAAGGCCGACGAGCTGGAGAGGCTGACGAAGGAGGTCCAGGCGCTGGTCCGGTGGGCGATGGAGGCGGCGGCACGGTGAGCGTCGTGAAGTTTTCAGCCGGCGGCTCGGCCGCCAAGATGATCGCTTACCTCAGCCAGGCCGAAGGCCGGGGAGGGCAGGGGCAGGAGAAGTGCGTGGCGTCGGAAAATAACCTCGGGGTGGAGACGAGAGAGCTGGCGGCAGCCTGGGATCTGACCCGCCAGGTCCACGCCAACGAGGGCGGGCGGGAGTACTACCACGCCAGCTTTAACATCGCGCCCGACGACGGCAAGGCCGGTCAAATTTCCAACGACGAGCTGCTTAAAATCGGCGGGGAGCTGGCCGAGAAGATGGCGCCGGGCCATGACTACGCGGCGTTTGTGCACCGAGACCGGGAGCACCCG
>JAYWBY010000101.1:0-17222 GCA_043781115.1 Pseudomonadota bacterium | reverse complement strand
TCCTTCTCCGCGGTCGGAGGTCCCGCCAGCGCTTTCAGTGGCCCAACACTTTCGTTGGCGTTCGCCGTCGCAGGGCCAAAGACTTCACGGAGGATTTGCCTTTCCTCTACTCTCGAAAAGTCCCTCCGGTTAACGACAACAGCCTCAAATCCTAGCAAGACCGGACTTGACAGCGCAGCCAGCGGCGCCGCAAATTTGACGCCGAGGCCACTGCCGGACCCTGTCTTGCAAAACTCGAACGCCGCCCGGAAATCGCCCGCTGCGACGACGGCTCCTTTGACCTGACCGTCGACGGCAGCGGAGAGACAGGCGCGAGACGGCAAATCCAATAGACAAAAAAACGTCGCCTGCACATCGGTCCATAGCTCGGGAGAAGCTCGATCGACACAAGTCTGCCGGTCGGCGATATCCAATGAACCCTTTGCCTTGAGCTGTTCTCGCATGGCGGTCACAACGTCGGCAGGCCTAGTGCCTGCTCCAGTCGGGTCGGCCGCCGCCCGGCCAGCAGTGTTCAGCAGCGTCAGCGAGAGCATCGCCGGAAGCAGGTATGGAAGTTTCGCGAAACGACTTGTCATCGACCGCCAGAGCAAGACTTTTATGCGATAGTCGGCTGATGAATGATACCGCGAAGGTCCTAATATTTGATACAAAAAGACGAGTAGAGCCGCAAAGCACGCTGCGCATTGTATCCGGCACCCTCAGGGCGCGTTTAGCCCAGGACCGTATGATCGGACGGTGGGTCAAATCAGCGTTATACCTAACGAGGGAGGAGGCGAAATTCAAGCAATCAAGGTCATCCACCATGGTTTTATCGGGGCGGCAATGGGTCTGGTTCCCAACTTCGCCGAAAGACCTTACGTCGATCTTGCAATTGCGGTCTTTCCGGAAAACACCAGTTCGGCTGCCATCGCGATCGCCACCAATTCGCCAAAGGTCGGCAATCCAATAACATATGTCGGGTTCGGGAGAACTGAACTCGGGGATAACACCGGACAGACGTCGGGCTTCAAAAATGTTGCCGATAACATTCTTAGCGAAGTCACGGCAAATGGTCAGCTCTTGTCCAGCGGCGCAACCGGAATTCGTCATGGCGATTCCGGCGGCCCGCTGTTGATTGACGGCAAACTGGTAGGCGTCGCCGGCATGGGGATCGGTGATTCCGTAGCAACTGCGAAATCCATTCACACCAGCCTTTTTCATCCCAGGAACGTCGAGCTCATGTCTTTTGCTGTGTCCCAAGGCGCCGTGATTTCTGGATTTGAGTCACCCTAGTTGGCCGCAAGGGGGGAGACCTGCGCCTGAAGGCCTAGAATTGCAATTTTCACCAGGCTCTCGAAAGAAGGGTCAGCTTTGTGAGGAGGGCGTACGGGAGGTCGAGGTCAAGTACCGGCTGGCCGGGTCGTGGTCGGACGACGGGACTTCGTTGGAGCGGTTCAGCCGCGACCCCGTGGAGGCGATCTTCAGAGAGCACTCAAACCCTACAACCTCCCCAACGCCGGGTTGTCCGGTTCGGCACGGCCGGAACAAACAGCCCATGGTATGACAACCACGCCAATGTGCTCAGACGGACCAAGGATTTGATGTTGAAAGTACATTATGTGCCGCCCGCGACCGGGTTCAGGATTCCGATGGGTCCGGAGTTCGCTTTACTGCGCAGCCTTGGTCTCGATGCCTCGATCTTCGACATGGCCGGTCAGGTGCCGTCACCGTCGCGCGATCAACGAGGCCTTGTAAACCCAGAGGGCGAGGTCCGGTATTGGGACGAGTGTCGGACTTCGCTGAGGCGGTCAATCGACAGCTCGTCAGGCGGCACCACGTTGGTCGGCGTCAACTTCGGCGGTTCGCCCTCGCCCAAGTGTTCGCGACAGCGTTCGCCGGTGATGCCGAGCTCTTTCAGATTGCCGTCGCCAACTACAAGTTTCTGGTCACCAAGTGCGGCTCGACCAATACCTCGCTGCGGCCGGTCGGACTCCCAGCCTCGATCGACGTCGCAACTTTCGACCCGACCCGAATCACGCCCGAAATCATCCAACAACATCCTGGCTTGATGATGCCCTCGATCGAGTACGTCAAGGATATCCCGGGTCAGGACTTCGCGGCCGACCGGTATCTAGTCCTCGCCAGGTTCAAGCATGCCTGGCAGAAGGTCGGCGACGTGCCGTACTGGTATGTCGATCGCTTTGTCGCCCGCCGCGAAAAAGGTGTGATCAAACTCGCCGAATACGAGTTCACGGCCGATCAAAACGACTTCGCGCCGCACCCGACGCTGCTATCGACCTGTCCTCAGTAGATTGGTCGGCGAGATATTTTGCAGCTGAGACTGATTGAGAAGCGCAAGTTGTGCGCTCAATTCAAAGGGGAGAACGTGATGAGTAGCCCAAAAATTGCCGTTCACCAAATTCCGGCGGACAAGCTGAAACTGTATCAAAAGTTGGTCTCCACCAACTCGGTCGTCGAACTTCAAAACGGGAGCGTTGGCCCTTCGTCTTCCAGACGGGGATCGGGAAGCTTTTCTTGCGAGATATAAAACAGAACTTTGTGAGCAGCACGGGACAGTCCTAAAAGAGTATGTCGAAGTCCCTGCTGCGCTCCTCAAGAAGACTTCCGAATTGAAGAAGTTTTTTCAGCTAAGTTTTGGCTTTGTTCAGAAATTGAAGCCGAAGCCCACGACGCGGAAAAAATCGGCAAGAAAGAAAAGCGCGTGATCTTTGTAACTCTCAGACACTGCAGAAGCATTTGAGAAATGTCGGTTGCGAGGACCTATCGCTACCTCGACATCGTGCCCAAAGGCCGCGACGAAGCTGGTCTGCCGTGGGGCATGGCTTGGGTCAAAATAATACCGACTACTAAGGGCAAAATTGTCGAAAGCAGGCGAATGCGCGGCCATGCTGTCGGGCTTTCGCTTGCAAGGTTTTTGTTCCTGGCCATCGTGGCCGATTCCCAGGCCAATGGCCGAAAAAGCGGCCACACGAATTTTGTAGAAAAATTGCTAACCTCCCGAAACTTCACACTTCTAATCTGGGCGCGATTTCTGCTGTTGTTCGCCGGAGTCGCCTCAGGTAGGCAGACTCGTTCGATTACAAACTGGAGCGCGTCATGAGACTTTTGGTTTCCAGCCTGTTGGCTGGTTTGATCGTGGTTGGCTGTAGTGGTGAGAAGCAGAGCAATCCCAGCAAGGTCCTTTGGGACGCGGAAAGTTCTACGGACGAGTCGGAGAGCACGCATCTCTGGATTGTAAATAGGGCACTAGACATCCTAAATTTGCATTCCGATCAGTCGCCAGGCGCCGCGATGATCTCGCGTATGAATGAGCCTGAATGTCGGGACGCCTGGCAACGAGGCTTGCTTGATGCTGACTTCAAAGCGGCATACAATGGCGGCACGGCCGATTTAGCGCCCGGTACGTCCGCGATCGAAATCGGCGCAGCTGCCTTCAGCGCTGGTTCGACGTGGGCAAGTCACTTTTACGACCCCGATACGGGGCTAAATTACAAAGGCCAGTCGTCACCGACGGCCTTCACGCAGACGATGCTTTTTGCGTCTGCATCCTCGATGATTGGCCAGGACCCATCAGTTGACGTCGGCGCGTTCAATGAATCTTCGCCTTGTTACGATCTCGGTCTGAGTTTGCACTATTTCACAGACCTGACGCAGCCAATGCATGCCGCGAATTTTACCACCACTGATCGACCCAAATTTCTTCATTCAAATTTCGAATCCTATGCCACGCGGCTGCAGTCTCGTTATCCTGCCGACGACTGGTCAGGCACGCCAGACGTACCTTTAGATGGCTTCGTTAAAGAGGTCGCTCAAAACTCGAAGGGAGACTGGACCAATTTACTCCAGGCCTTCGCCAGCGCCTACGTTCTAAGCCATGATTCTGATCCGCTAAATTGTGGCGATCTTACCAGTCCGGCAGTCAATATTTTCCTAGCCCAGCAAATAGATCACCCGGAGTGTTGGCAGAATAACGGCGACGTGGATTTTGCCACGGGCAATTCATTGCTCTATGCTCAGGATGTCACCGCTCAGTTTATCTACTTGCTTGGCTTGAGGGATGACACCCTGCAATAGGCGCGATTTCGTAGCCCTTATAGGGTCCCTCTGCTTGAGTTGATCTGATATCTTCAACATTCAAGAGTCCCCCGTTCGAAAACGACGCCGTGCCGAAGTGACCGAGCGGGGAAGCGACGTCCGTCGAGGGCCCTGCTCCGATCTTAGCCGGCACGCGGTCCAGCTAAAGTCGCGGAAGGAAGCTGCAGGCCCCGTCCACGGGACTCAATTCCGCAAATGGAATTTCATAGGCAACCTCCTCGAGCCTTACGAGCTTTAGCTCCCTCGAGAAGGTCAGGACTGTACCAATTTTGTCTCCCGCGTATCTGACCAGGCACGCTGCTCCATTTTGCTTGCTCCAAAGCACTCCGTCATCGGCAATCAGCGCATCGAGCCGGGCGCACGTGATGCCCGAGCCACCGATCGAGGCCGTCCCGGCGGCGTCGGCGAAACACGTTGCGCCGGTCGTTCCTTCGGCCAAGTTCCGTTTCATTTCATTCTTCTTGAGGTAGCTTTGTTGGAGTCCGTCAAGGACACGTTGCGCTTCCCGACGGGCATCGGCAGGGCCGATTTGATCGACTCGCGCTTTCTTCCGGGCCAATTCATTGGCGCCCAAGGCGCCAGCCGGAATGCTCAAATCTAGCGCTAGGTAGATTCTGTCCGAAGCGATTTCCTTTTCCATGGCGCCATTGACGACTTTTTTGACTTTGCACTGTGCATCCGGCGTGCTTTCCCACGGACCAGAGCAAACTTCGACGAAAGCGAATTTGTCGGCAAGCGTCTGGTCGACGTACACAACGTCCTTTACGCCGGACGCACTTTCGCGGCGCGGTTTACACCCGACTGCGAGCAAAGCCAAACTCGCAGGAAGGATCGCGAAGAAAAGGACCCTGGGAAAAACGGTCATGTCGTCCTCGTGGTTTTACCTATCGAGTAAGCTTTTAAGCGGCAGTGTTCAGAGGTTATTGTACCCCGATTCGCCACATTGGACGAAGGGCGTCAGCTCTCGAGATGTGACCTGTTTCCCTGCCCGGGACCCCCGTTATCCTTGAGAATGCCAAATCGGGCGCTCGGATCCAAGCTTAGCGCCACGCAGCCACTCAGGGAATTCGTGTTTTTCGGGGAAAGGCCAATGGCCTCAGGGGCCGGGACGGCGTAATCGCAACCATCGCCCCATCCTTACAGAAACTAAAAATTGAAGAGCCCGAACCAGATCGATCCGGTTCGAGGCCATTTGCTACTTCATCATCCTAGGAACTGAAGCTATTTAACGATTTCAAAGCGGTCGAGCTGCATCACCTTGACCCAGGCCGCGACGAAATCGCGCACGAAGCGCTCTTGCGCGTCGTCAGCGGCATAAATCTCCGCGTAGGCCCGCAACTGAGAGTGTGAGCCGAAAACGAGGTCGACGGCAGTGGCGGTCCACTTTGTGCGGCCCGTAGCGCGGTCGCGACCTTCGTAGACTCCTTTGCCGGCGGCCGCCGCCTGCCAGTCGAGTTGGTTGTCGAGCAGATTGACGAAGAAGTCCGTCGTCAACACGCCCGGCTTGCTGGTGAAGACGCCGCACTGCGACTGCGCAGTGTTCACGTTCATCACTCGGAGACCGCCAAGCAAGGCCGTCATTTCGGGGGCGGTGAGCAGCAGCAGATTCGCCCGGTCTAGAAGCAGGGTTTCCGCAGGTAGTCTCTCGCCCGGGCGTGCATAGTTGCGAAATCCGTCAGCGCGAGGCTCGAGGACGGCGAACGACAAAGGATCCGTCTCTGCCTGCGAGGCATCCGTGCGGCCAGGGGTAAAAGGCACTTTGACATTGTAGCCGGCCTCTTTGGCCGCCCTTTCGACGGCGGCCGAGCCACCGAGAACTATGAGATCGGCCAGCGAGACCCGCTTACCGCTGCTCTCGGACCGGTTGAAGTCTGCCTGAACCTGCTCAAGTGCCCGCAACGCCTTGGCAAGCTCAAGCGGCTCATTCACGGCCCAGTCTTTCTGCGGCGTGAGGCGCAGCCGCGCACCGTTGGCGCCGCCCCGCTTGTCCGTACCGCGGAAGCACGCTGCAGCAGCCCAGGCGGTCGCGACGAGGCGCGAGACGGACAGGCCGGAGGCGAGGATCTTCGATTTCAGCGCCTCCGCATCGTGCGCGTCGATCAAAATGTGATCGACCTTTGGCACGGGGTCCTGCCAAAGCTGCGGCGCCGGCACCCAGGGGCCGAGGAAGCGCGAGTGCGGCCCCATATCGCGATGCAAAAGCTTAAACCAGGCCTTCGCGAAGGCGTCCTTCAGCTGGTCGGGGTGCTCATGGAAGCGCTTGGCGATGACCGCGTAGCGCGGGTCAGCTTTGAGCGCCAGGTCGGTCGTGAGCATGATGGGCGCATGCCGTTTCGAGGCGTCGTGCGCGTCCGGCACCGTTCCCTTGGCCGCAGGGTCCTTCGGTGTCCACTGCTTAGCGCCCGCAGGACTCGTCGTCAGCTCCCACTCATACTTGAAGAGGTTGTCCAGGAAGCTATTGCTCCACTTGGTCGGCGTTGAGGTCCATGCGCCCTCGAGACCGCTCGTGATGGCGTGCGCTCCCTTGCCGCTCGCGAAGCTGTTTTTCCAACCGATGCCTTGAACATGGATAGGGCAGCCCTCGGGTTCTGGACCGACGTGATCGGCCTTGGCCGCGCCGTGACACTTGCCAAAGGTGTGACCGCCCGCGATCAAAGCGACGGTCTCCTCGTCGTTCATCGCCATACGCGCGAAGGTCTCGCGAATGTCGTGCGCGGCCGCGCGTGCATCTGGATGGCCGTTGGGACCCTCAGGATTGACGTAGATAAGACCCATCTGCACGGCGCCGAGGGGGCCGCCAAGCTCGCGTTCTCCGCTATAACGTTCGTCGCCTAGCCACGTGTCCTCGGGTCCCCAAAAAATCTCCTCGGCTTCCCACACGTCCTCGCGTCCGAAAGCGAAGCCGAAGGTCTTGAAGCCCATGGATTCCAGGGCGCAGTTGCCGGCGAACACCAGCAAGTCCGCCCAGGAGACCTTGCGCCCATACTTGCGTTTCACCGGCCACAGCAGGCGGCGCGCCTTGTCGAGGTTGGCGTTGTCGGGCCAGCTGTTGAGCGGTGCGAAGCGTTGCGCGCCGGCGCCGCCGCCGCCGCGGCCATCAGCGATGCGGTATGTGCCCGCGGCGTGCCAGCTTAAGCGGATGAATAGGGGGCCGTAGTGCCCGTAATCTGCCGGCCACCAATCTTGCGAGGTCGTCATGAGCTTGAAGACGTCCGCTTTCAAAGCCTGGACGTCGAGAGTCTTGACCGCCTCTTTGTAGTGAAAGTCTTCGCCTAGGGGATGGGGACGCGGCGCATGTTGGGCCAGTACCGAAAGATCTAGCTGCTCCGGCCACCAGTCGCGGTTCGTTCTTGGCCGGGAGCGCTTTGGCTCGGGTGCTGGGATGACTGGGTTCTCGCTCTCACTATGGTGCTTGGACATGGGTCCTCCTTTTCGGTCGGTATTTCAGCGATTCAAGCGATTTTTGTTACACGAGCTTTGATACTTATTCCGCCAGAAGACTGCGCAGCATCCAGGCGGTCTTCTCGTGAATTTGCATCCGCTGGGTTAGAAGGTCAGCCGTTGGTTCATCATGGGCCGAGTCGACGACCTCAAAGATCGAACGCGCTGTCCGCACGATGGCCTCTTGGCCTTGGACCAGAATCTCGATCATCTTTTCAGCGCTTGGCACGCCGTGCGATTCTTTGATCGAAGAGAGCTCAGCAAACTCGGTGTAGGTGCCCGGAGCGGGGAACCCCAAGGCCCGGATGCGCTCCGCGATCTGGTCAACGGCGAGGGCCAACTCCGTATACTGCGTCTCGAACATGAGATGCAGCGTCTGAAACATGCGGCCTGTGACGTTCCAGTGGAAGTTGTGAGTTTGCAGATAAAGCGTGTAGCTGTCGGCCAAAAGTCTCGCAAGGCCCGCAGCGATCTTCTTGCGGTCCCCTTCCTCAATTCCAATATTGATCGGCTTCATTGGGTCTCCTCTTTGAGCAGCTTCATAGGGTTCCTTTCGTCCATAGAACCATGTTCGGCGATCCCGAGTGATAAATATATTTGATTAATGCTAATTTAATGATAGTTTTTTCCTATGAATATGTCTTGGTTGACCCTGCGCGATTTGGAATACCTGATCGCCGTTGCAAAGTACGAACACTTCGGGCACGCGGCCCGAGACTGTCACATCAGCCAACCATCACTCAGCACTCAGATAAAAAAGATCGAGGGATATCTCGGCGTCTTGCTCTTTGAGCGGACCAACCGCCGCGTTGCGACTACGGCAGCGGGAAAGAAGGTGGCCGAGCAGGCGGCGCGAGTCCTCGACGAGGCAAGAAAGATTCCCTTCATGCTCGGACAGACGGTCTCAGATCGTTTCGAGAATCTGAAGCTTGGTGTGATTTCATCTCTCGCTCCCCTGGTGCCCTACCTTCTTCCGAGCTTAAAGAAGGCATTCCCAGACTCGAGCCTGGCTTTGCGCGAGGCGACGACCCAAGTGCTCGTGGGTGAGCTGAAAGCCGGAAGACTAGACGCTGTCGTGGCCGCCGACACCGTAAAAGACGCAGCGCTGGCCAAGATCTCGCTGTTTTTTGAGCCTTTTGTTCTCGCTGCGCCGGTCGGTCACCCGATCTTGGAACACTCGAAGCCGCGGCTTTCCGATCTAAAAGCTGCCGAGATGGTGCTATTGGATGAGGGACACTGCTTGCGAGATCAAGCTTTGGGGTTCTGTCCGGCAAGCCGGCGAGGTCAAACGCGGGAGTTTCACGCAACAAGTGTCGACACACTTCGGCACCTTGTGGCTTGCGGAGCGGGGTACACGCTTCTGCCTGAGCTTGCTGCTCGAGAGTCACGCCTAGGAAAACTCGTTTCCTACGTCAGATTCGAGGATGAAAAAGTCGGGAGGAATATCGTCTTACTTTGCCGCAGACAGGTGGAAGGCCAAGCTCCCTTTCAGCACCTAGCGCAAACACTCACTCGAGCCTGCAAAATGAAGCTGTGATGTACGATTAGGACGCCCCGCGTGTGGCGGAGCGCCCAGACAAAGGAGATTTCAGCGCAGAAGCTGGAGCGCTACCTCGGGCATTTGATTCGCCTGCGACAGCACCGACGCGCCAGCCTGCTGCAAGATCTTGTTCTGGGTCAGCGTCGCCGTCTCCTCGGCGAAGTCGACGTCGCGGATGCGGCTGTTAGCCGACTTCATGTTCTCGATCTGGATGCCCAAGTTGTTGATGGTCGATCCCAGGCGGCTCTGCTGTGCCCCCAGATAGGCGCGGTTCGAGGCGATCGAATTGAGGGCTTTGTCGATGACGGTCATCTTCGCGGCGGCTGTCTCCCGGGTAAATTCGTCTTCGGGGTTGACCGGTCCAATCTCACCTTCGGTGCCGAGGCCCATCTCAACGGTGTCGACCTTGAGGTTCTCGACGCCGATGCGCAGGGTGTCCGTGTTTTCGGCCTGACCGTCGCCGCCGCCGACGTGAATGACGAACTGACCGCCGCCGCCCGTGGCGTCTTGGCCGGAGAGGAGCGGCGTGCCGTTCCAATCGGTGGTGTTTGAAATGCGTTGGATCTCGTTGACGAGTTGGACGTACTCGCGGTTGGTGTAGCTACGCTCGGTGTTGCCGATCGTGTCGGAAGCCGCTTGCGTGGTCAATTCGCGGAGGCGGACGAGGATGTTGGACACCTCGTTCATGCTGCCTTCGGCGACTTGAATCAGCGACACGCCGTCGTTGGCGTTGCGCCGGGCCTGGCCGAGGCTGCGGATCTTGCCCTTCATGCTCTCCGAGATGGCGAGGCCGGCGGCGTCGTCCGCCGCCTTGTTGATGCGGTAGCCGCTCGCCAGCTTGGCCATGCTTTCGGATTCGGCGGACGTCGAAGTTTCGAGGTTCCGCTGGGAATTGACTGAGCTCACGTTGGTCCTGATCCTGAGACCCATTGCCTCTGCTCCTCTTTACGAAAAGTCCCAAATTTAAAGGCGCCGACTTGTATCGACAAAGTTCAGTGCCGCTCCAGATGACCAACCTATCGACCGGATGGTTGCAGAGTTTACCAATTATTTTTTTGTGATCGCTTAAGCGCAGCTGCAGAACCCGAGTCCCACGAGGCAAATTCGGGTTTTTTTGGCGGGGTCCAAGTGCACCCTGCCATTCACTAAGGTCCCGAGCGCTAAATTGACACTCCCCCGACCCTAAGCTAAAAACGGCTCCACCTAGCGCGGAGTCATTTTAGGCAACCAGGGGGAACTTAATGAATTTACTTAGATTTTCGACATTGCTCGGCGTCGCCGCAGCGACTTTTTCCTGCGCACGCGGCCAAAATGACGGAGTCCGGCCGCCTGTTGCGAGTTTCGAGGCGTTCCAAGACTTTGAACTCCAAAACGATCAAGGTGCCGGCCTCAACGCCGCCGACGAATCCTGCGACCAAGCGTGCCAGAGTCTCCGTCAAGAGTTTCGCTACATCGTCTCGGTGGGCCGCGAGATCTATTGTTATTGGGATCTGAAGAAGGCGGAGACCGGCACCGACTTCGACGCTCTGGCCGCCTCTCTCGAGGCGAGCATCGGCACGGGCACGAGCGTTCCCGAATATTACACGATCGTCAGCCATTGGACCGGCGCCTTCCACGACGGTCATGTCAACATCATGCCAGGCGATACCGTCAATCCGCTGCAGCCCTTCCAGGCTCCGATTGAACTGCAGGTGCTTGCTCCGGCCACTGATCACGAGCGCGTCATCATCAGCAAGTCGACGGACCCCCACTTCGCGGCGGGCGACCAAGTTCTTGCCGTCAACGGCGTAGCGACGGCTCAGGCTCTTGATCAAATGGAAAGGATCCGCAGCGGCAGCACGGCGCGCATGCGTCGCGGCCGTGCCTCGGCGCTGGTCAACGTCATGGGCGCCAGAGCGGCAGCCACGGATTTGAAGCTAAAAATCAAGCGCGGAACGCAAGAACTCGACGTCGACACCTTCCGCACCTCGACGCTCGATACGTCTCCGCTGCCGACGCCGACTCCAGGCAATACGGACGCCGTGAATTCGGTCAAGATCATGACTCTACCAGGCGGCATCGGCTACCTGCGCATGGATACGTTCTCGGCGGAAGGTCTGGAAGGCGTCCTCGACGCCGCGATGAACAGCTTGGCTGCCACGCGCGGCTTGATTTTGGACGTGCGGAAAAACGGCGGAGGCACGCAAGCCGGCAGCCGCGTCTTGGCTCGTCTGATCTCACAGCCGACGGATCGCTACGACGTGGCGGAACGCATGACGTCCTTCATCTACTTCGACCGTCCCGAGACGGTGCTGAACGTCCAGGCCGACGACAACCCGGGCTTCGCCGTCTGGCATCCCGTCAAGGTCCAACCCGCGGAACCGAGCTATCAAGGTAAACCGGTCGTCGTTCTCACCGGACCTCGCTGCTTCAGCGCATGCGACACGTTCGCCGCCGGCCTGAAGGCCAACGGTCTGGCGACGGTCATGGGCGAAGGCACGGGCGGCGGCACGGGTTCGCCGCTGGTCTTTAAGCTCCCCGTGTCGGCCTTGACCTTCCGTTACTCGGTCGTCCGCGGCCGGACGGCCGACGGCGATTGGATCGAAGGCCACGGCACGCTTCCCGACGTCACGGTCGAGCCTGACGAGGCGACGGTGCGCGGCCTTGCCGACAACCAACTCGACAGCGCCTTTGCGTATCTGCAAGGAATCTTGGGTCACGGCTCGACCGACACCCACGTCGCCCCCGCCGTTCTCGCCGCGCACGGCAGCCTCTTCCAGACGACGGACGGCGTACCGCAAGGCGTCGAGGAAATCTTTGAGCTGAAGCGCGGGGCGGGCGACGACGAGCGGCATTACTGACGGCTCAAGGAACAACAGATCAGTCGTGAACGCAAAGGAAGTTGTACGAGGTGGTATCCGCCGCAGAAGAAAGCGAGCCGTGACCAATCGTGCCGTAAAAGCGGTTACCATTGCCGGAAGAGTTGGTGGTCGACGTCCAAAGGGGGTCGGTCGTGGCGGATATGAATTTGCTGCCGTGGTCGAGAAAATTCTGCCGTCCGCCGTCGATGTAAAGCTGTCCCAACTCCTTTTGACTCGGCAGGCGCCACCCGGTAGGAAACGTGGGCGAAGCCATCCCCGTGCAAGTGGCATTGGCGGTCGACCAATTTGCTGTGGCTTTCTCTTTGGACCAAGTCAGGTTGGTTATGTTGTCCTTGATGTAGCAAGCCGAGCTATTACAGCCGTCTGCTGCGACCGTAAAATTGTCGCCGCAGGCATCATCGTCTCCGAATGGATGGACTGGGGGTAATGAATTCGGTGGCCCGTAGTTGAAGTCGTCCATCGTGTCGCTGACGGTGTTTGCCGTCGCGGTATTCTTGCAGAGCTTCAGGCTGCCGGCGATACCGCCGATCGATTTGCCGACGCGCACGTCCCAGGCAGTCATGCCGGTCGTATTCGCGGCTTTGAGGAAACCGCTGACCAGGCAGTTCGTGTCGCCGTCATTCAGGCAGGACGTCCCGAAGACCGATGAAAGTGCCCCGTCGACGGAAAAGATGTTCACCCCAAACTTGATGTTCGCGCCGACCAAGTCAGGATCCCCAAGGACCGTCACCGCCCGGTATACCGTGTTCGACAACGCCTTAACGACGTTTGAAGTCGTCGGAGTTACCGTGCCGCCGTCGGCGATCGTGCCGGTGCGCCGGGTACCGGTGCTGTCATAGTATTGATAGAGACCAGTCGCCATCGTGGAGTCCAGCGCCGGCAAGTCACTTCCGGACGAAGACGGTAGTTTGTAGGTGGCCGAGGGATATTGCCCCGTGACGCCCGCGACCACGACGCCATTCTTGACGTTAGCTGGGGTCAAATAGGTTAGGTCTGCAGCCTGATAGGTCGCATTTGCGACGCAACCAGTTGCCCCATTGCCAGTGCACTGTCCGAGGGCGCCCGCCACTCCTGCGATCGTCACGCCCGAGGTGATGTTGCCCGCGCTAAAGTTGGCGAGCTTTGCCGAGGGGAAGCCGGAGACCGTGACGCAGCCACTGCTATTTCCGTCAGTGGTGCAGTTACCAGGCTTCGGCACGACAGAACCCGTTACGCCGAAGATTGAGACCGAATTCAGGATTTTGGCGGCCACGATGTTGGTGTCGCCACTATTTGCGTAGCGAACCCCAGAAGAATCCCACCAGTCAAACGAAGCACCTCCAGTAACTAACGAGTTGAAATTGGAAAATTTGAGATCATTGGATAGGGTTCCCAGCGGATAAGTCACCGACGGATAATCGCCAACTTGGCCGGCGAGCGTCACGCCCTTCTTGATGTTGCCCGCGGAGACGTTGTTCATGTCGACCGACTTGAAAGCAGTAGTCGTGACGCAGCCGACGCTAGCTTCAGCGGTGCAATCCGCGGGCTTTGCCGCCACTGAACCGGCATAACCAAAGATGCTGGCGGAGGAGCGAATGTTGGCCGGTGCCAGTGCGGTGTCGCCGGTCGCAGTGTGCAGATTTCCCATTGCGTCCCACCACCTAAACGCAGTCGCGGAGGCAAGTTGACTCGACAGCGTCGCGTCATTTAGGTCTGCCACCGAGGTATCCGCACTAAGTGGATAGGTTAGCGAAGGATACTGACCGGTCGTGCCTGCGACGGTGGCACCATTGCGAATATCGCCTGCGGATAGCCACGAATTGTTGAAGGACCGATAAGGAGCGAGGACGACGCAGTTCTGTTGCCCGTCGCCGCTGCAATTCCCCGGGCCGCCGCCGCCGCCAACCAGGCTACCCACTTGGTCGAAGACGGCGACGCCGTTGGCGATGTTCGCAGGCACCAGGTTGGTGTCGCCGGCAACGGAGAACGACCTATAGACACCAGCCCCAAAGAGCTGCGCCGCTTGGGTTGGATGGACCGTATCACCTGCGCCGACGGCAAGAATGGAGCCAATGACCCGCGACCCGTCGGACTTGAACCACTCGTAACTCCCGGGCGACACGCTTGCGGCGAGGTTCGGCAAATCAGGAGTGAGGGCCGTATTGGCCGACGGAAGCGGATAACTCAGCGACGGATAGTCCCCGACGACACCGCCGACATTTACGCCATTTTTCACATTCCCAGAGGTCAAGTTCGTCACGTCGATGGCTTCGAAAGCAGGGGTTGCGACGCAGCTCGTCTGGCCGTTCGTAGTGCAGTCGCCAGGGCGCGACTGAACCGAGCCGTCGACGCCAAAAATCCTGCGGCCGAGCAGGATGTTGCCCGCGATGAGGGACGGTTCACCTGCGACGGTGACATGACGGTAAACGGTGTTGGTGGCATCGACCTGCTGGTCCGTCGTCCCGGGATGGACCGTGCCGCCGTCAGCGACGGCGCCGGTCTGAACCGCGCCCGTCGCGTCGAAGTATTGATAAGTTCCCGTCGACATGGCGACGCCAAACGCGGGCAAGCCAGCGAGATTTAGATCCGCGGCGAGATGGTAGGTTGCGGAAGGGTAGCTGCCCGTGACCCCCGCAATCGTGGCGCCGTTCTTGATGTTTGCCGCGGACAAATTACTGAGGTCCGCTGACCGGTAGGTGTTCGTGGCGACGCAGCCTGATTGTGAGTTCCCGGTGCAAAGAGAGTAGGAAGGCACGGAGCCCGGGACGCCGAAGATTTGCACTTCGGCCGCGATGTTGCTTCCGACGAGGTTCGCATCCCCTTTGACGCTGAAGGCACGATAGAAGCCGTTGTAATTTTGATCCGTCGTACCAGGGACGATGACCCCGGCGTCTTGGATGGTGCCGGAAAGATGCGTGCCGTCCGCGGTAAACCATTCGTAAGTGCCGGCGGCGGTGGTGCCAACCAGACCTGGCAAGGACGTTAGCGGAGTAGTGCCAAAGAGTGGGAAAGCAGCCGACGGATACGCGCCAGCGACTGCTCCTAGCGTTACGCCGGTCCGGATGTTACTTGCCAAAAGTTTTGCGGCGTCGACGACCACGTAAGGTGCCGACGCGTCGCAGTCGGTTTCCCCCTCGGTCTTACAGGCAGGTGTCACGTCGCCCCGAGTGCCCACGACGCCAGCCGCGGTGACGCCGACCGGCAGGTCCGCCGCCCGAAAGTTTTTGAGATCAGCCGCCGGAAAAGCGGCCGATGTAACGCAGGCGATCTCGCCGTCTTTGAGGCATTTTGGCGAAAGGCCGGCTTTGTCGGGGACCGTCGCCGCGCCTTTAATCCCGGCAACCGTCTGGCCGGCGATCACTTTTGCGGCTAGTCCCTCAATGTCGACCGACGGATGGCTCGTCGTTGCCAAGCATCCGGTCTGGCCGTCCGCCGCGCAGGCGGGAGCGACGGTGCCGCAGTCTCGGGTACCCTCACGCAGCTCGCCAGTGGTTGAGTAGTATTTGAGACCTTGGCACAGCAGCGTCGGATCGTCGTCGGCGATGACGGGAAAGCCGCCGTCACTCAATTGAAAAAACGGCATCGTCACCCGGTCGCTTCCTTGGGTGATCGAGACCGTTTTAATGCCGGCCTTGCCAGCGGGAACGACGAATGCAATCGAGGCGTTTTCGTTTTTCTGAACGACAGCCTCAACTCCGTCGTCGAACGTAATTTTGACGTTACCGACGAAGCCGTTGCCGAAAACCGTCACTGTCTTGCCGGTGACCTCGGCTGCGGGTTCCATGCGCTCGACGAAAAAGGAGGACGTGATGCTTCCTTCGACGCTCGACTTCAGACCGCTCGAAGCGACCTGCTTGTCGCAAGCTTGCAGCAGCAAGGCGACGAAGGCTAAGTGCAATGTAGAGAGCCGTTGGCTCAAATGGTCTCCACCCCTTGGATTTGTTACAACTTAAGTCGGTACGTGGCGAAAGCAGCATTAGGCCTGCCTGTAAGTTTTCGATTTAATTGAATTAAGTTCGGTGATCCCCGGGCCTTAATTCAAATCCAAGAAGCTCCTCTGCACCCACCCATTCACCGCCGTCCCGTCCGCCATTTTCGCCAGCGCGATCCAATCGCCCTGGATCTGCCGAATTTTGTAAACTTCATCCTTTTTCACTTGCCCGACGACCTGATTGCCTACGTACAAGTCGGCGTCCGCGTTGACCTTGACGATGTTCCCAACCTCCAATTGCAGCGTAATCGTGTAGTACTGGCCGAGGTTGTACGTGGCGCTGTGCGTGCCGACGGTGCGTTTGACGACGAGGCCGGCATAAGCCTGAACGCCGCGCTTCAGGTAAAGTGGGTCGATCCCGAGCTGGCCGACGTTGATTCGGATATTCCTTGCGGTGACTTCCAGAGCCGTTCCCGGCACATCCGCGTCATAGCGAAGCTTGTAGGTGCCATTTTCCGCGGAAAAATATTTTAGATGGACGGCGTTGTTCATCACGTTCGCGGCGCCCGCATAGTCTTCGAGAACGATGGCGTGTGCCGCATCGACGCCTTCGAAAGCCGAGATGCCGAAGTTGCCGACTTCGCCGGTGCTGACGGCGCGCCGAAAGGTGTAGACGCGCTCGTTGCCTTGCGCGGTCACTTCACCTTCGGCCCAAAGATTGTCGGCGAGGTAGAGTTTGGCTTCGCCGTTTTCTAGCTGAACCCAGAGGGGCCAGTTGGCAAAATCACTCAGGGGGCGCGCGACCTCCCACTTAAATGAGTAATTGATTTCCGTGCGGCTCCGAAAGGCGAGGTAGTTGTCGGCGATTTCTGAACCGGACTGGAAGAGCGCCCGAGCTCCGGATTTTCTGTCCCAATAGTTTTGTGCCACGGTGACTGGCCCATTGAGCATGTCGCTCATGTCGATCTGCACGGTCGGTTTGTTTGGGCCAAGGGGCGTCAGTTGTTTGATCAAAGTCATGGCGCCGTAGGACCCGGAGGGTCCTGACTGACCGCCTTGCGCGTCGGAGCCGCGGGAGCCGTCACGGCAATGATAGGTTCTCGCGTCGGTTCCGGTGCCGATGACCCACGAGCCAGTTTGGCAGCGGCATCCGTCCGCGCCGCGTCCACCCCAGGCGGCTTGCCCGCCATAGCCCGGGCGGTCGCGCACGGCAAGGGAGCGAAGGTTGGCAAGATCTTCGTAATAAACGGTGATGTTGCCGCCGTCGCCGCCGCTACCGCCGTTGCCGCCCATGCCTCCGTCGCCTCCCGCGGCGCCAAACAGATCATAAGATGGTTCTCCCTGCGAGCAGCCAGTCGCGTTGTATCCCGGTTCT
>JAYWBY010000100.1:0-6665 GCA_043781115.1 Pseudomonadota bacterium | reverse complement strand
TCGAGGTATAGAGCGTGTTGGCTTCTGCCAAGTAGTCGTCATCACCCTCGGCCGCCAATTCCAGGGCCGCCTGCAGGTCGTCGCGCGTGCCGCTCAATTTCTGAGCTCGCTGCAACGCCAGTTCGAGAACTTTCTTCTCTTTCAGAACCGGAGCGGAGGCGACGGGGTTGTTCCAGAAGTTAGGGTCAGCATTGACCTTGTCTTCAATTTGTTTCAGCTTTGCCGTTTTTCCAGGGATGTCAAAGAAACCCCCAGACGCGCTCGAACTTCTCTTGGGTCTTGCGTGTTTCGTTGGTTAGGCTTTGGTAATCCATCGACGGTTCCTTGCTTTTCGAGAGAGGGCCGTAAGATAATCATATGAACCGGTTCTGACAAGAAAAAGTGGAGTAAGAGCGCCTTGATCCTGCTGACGCGACTCGACAAAACCAAAGTCCTTGTGAATCTCGACACGGTCAAATGCGTCGAATCGACCCCCGACACGCTCATCTCGTTCGTCAATGGCGACAGCGTTATCGTCCTAGAGTCACTGGAAGAAGTCGACCGCCGCGTGCTAGAATATAGAGTACGGATCATCTCCATGAAGAACGGCCCCGAGCCTCGGCCTTCGACCTAACTCACTCCCCGACCAACCGTCTCCTGATTTTCTCCGCATTTCTTTAGTCTCCTTCCCTTCCCGAGAGAGAGAGCGACCAATGGATTTGACCAGTCTGCTTGGCCCGGTAGTAGCCCTAGGCGCGATCCTTGGCGGAATGCTCGTCGAGGGCGGGCACATGAGCTCCGTCCTCCAGTTCACCGCCTTTTTGATCGTGTTCGGCGGAGCCTTCGGCGCCATTTTGGTCGCCTACCCGCTCCCCGACGTCATTTTCGCCTTCAAATGCCTCGGCACTTGGTTGAAGAACCCTACCGCCAACCCGGACGAAATCTTGAAGGACATCATCGACCTGGCGCAAACGGCGCGGAAAGAGTCGATCCTGGCCTTGGAGAAGAAACGCGAGTCGATCAAGTTCGAGCCGTTGGCGAAGGCTATCAAGCTCGCCGTCGACGGCACGGACCCGAACATCATCCGCGACACGCTTGAAACCGAGGCGCACGTCACCCTCGAAGAACAAGAAGTCGGCGTCAAATTCTGGGAAGACATGGGCGCCATCGCCCCGACCGTCGGGATTCTCGGCGCCGTTCTCGGTCTGATTCACGTCATGGAGAACTTGGACAAACCGGCGGAGATCGGTCCCGGTATCGCCGTCGCATTCACCGCAACTCTCTATGGGGTCGGGGGCGCCAACATCTTCTTCATCCCGATCGGCAAAAAGATCAAACGCAAGGCCCTGCTCGAAGGCCACGCTCGTTCGATGGTCGCCATCGGCGTCGAGGGCATCCTCTCCGGGCTGAACCCGAAAGTCATCGAAGAGAAGCTCGCCGTCTTCTGTCACGGCCACAAAGAGGAAGGTTGATCCGCTTTGTCTAAGAAGCAGAAATGCCCCGAGTTCGAGAACCATGAGCGCTGGCTGGTTAGCTACGCCGACATGGTTACCTTGCTTTTCGCCGTGTTCGTCGTTCTTTACGCTATCCAAATCGCCGGCCAAAAGAACCAGCAGAAGACCGTCGCCGGCTCGATGCAAGAGAGCTTCAACACGCCGCTGCAGGACATTCCGGTCGACCGTCGCGTTGGACCCCAAGAACAAGGCATGGGGATCTTCGACCACTTCAAGGGCGACTCGATCCGTCCGGCCTTGATCACGAAGTACCCGTCGTCGTCGCAAAAAGTGAAGATCATCGACGACGAAATGAACCGGATCCGCGTCAAGCTCGAGGATCACCTCTACGGCAAGAACAAATTCCGCGAGGAAACGAAGCCCGGCCAGGAGCGGATCGTCGCCGTCCAACGCACGGAAAAGGGCTTCAAATTGCAGCTCCTCGCTCGCCACTTTTATGAGCCAGGATCCGTTCAGGTATCGCGCGGCGCCTTGAAAGAGTTAGATTCCGTGGCCCAGATCTTGAAGGACTTGGGCCGTCCGATCGTCATCGAAGGCCACACCGATTCACTGCCGGCTGCGGGAACCTACAGCAACTGGGAAATCTCGACGCTTCGGGCCACCAACGTCCTCCGCTACTTCATTGCCAAGCATAACTTCCCCGCTACCCTCTTGTCGGCCGCCGGTTACGCCGACATGAAGCCGATCGCGAGCAATGGCTCCGAATCGGGGCGGATGCTCAACCGGCGCATCGAGATCCATGTCGACTACGACAACGAAACTTCCGCCGAGCCGCAGTAAGCGCCCGGCCTGGGCTCTTGTCGTGGTGGCTCTCTTGACGGTGGTTCTCACCGGCGCCGGCAAACCGCGCCCGCTGGGCGAGCAGTCCTTCGCCGAGATCATCAGAAAGTACACGTTCGTCGGCGATTTCTCGGAGAAGGACGCGGAACGGCCAGTCTCTGACGAGGTCTTCTGGCGCTACCCCTTCGTCTTGCCCAAAATTGAATTCACGGTGCAGCCGAACTTCGAAGACGTGAAGAAGGAGCTGCCGGCGACCAAAGGCTCGGGCCGCGCGGTCGACCACTTGAACCGCGGCCGCGTCGAGTTTTTGGACAAGAAATACGACGACGCCAAGGCCACGTGGCTTTCGGCGCGCGCCCGTTATGGCAAGGAATACCCGTTTCACCGGCGGAACGACTATTTCATCGGGTACGCCTTCATGAACATGGCTTACGACGAGGCGAAGACGAAGAACCTGTCTGTCGACGCCACGGAAGTCAAAGGCAACATGGCGAACGCGGCGACGTTCCTCAGTTGGGCCTTCATCGTCAAAGCGGATCAGCCCGATCCCTTGGTCGAGCAAGTGACGCCGAAGGGCCTCTACAATTTAGCCGCAATTTATTGGAAGTACGAGCGCTACGCCGGCGCCTTTGGGGCGGCTGACACGGCGATGAATTTCCTGAGAAAGACGGGGCGGAACGACTACCGTCCGGCCTTTCACCGCATTTTGGCCGAGTCCTTCATCAAGAGTCGGTCTTATCTCGAAGCGGCGCAGGAACTCGACCAAGCCATCCGGCAGGACCCGGAGCCCACACAGGCCGCTGCGGCTTTCGCCCGCGTCGGTGACATCTATTTCGACTTGAACAACTACGATTTGGCGGAAGACGCCTATGGTCTCGGCGCCAAAATCGACGAAGACATGCGGCAAATGAACCCCGCCCAGCTCGTCCTAAGGGGCGAATCGCTCTTTTGGCTCGGCCGGTTCTCGGAAGCGCAGAAGATCCTACACTTCGCGCTCCAGGGCGGCGTCTATCGCAACGTCACGGCGCCCCTTTCCGAGGAATTCGGAGGCTGGGCCGCGCTTCGGATCGCCGACAGCTACTTGGCGAGAAAGCAGCTAGAGCAGGCGAAGCTCGAATATTACAAAGTCGGCCACGAGTACCGCTCGCACCCTGCCGGCCGCATCGCGAAGATGCGTGAAGCCTGTCTCGAGCTGCCGTTCTACAACGGCAACAACGTCAAACACTCGCGCGACCTGCTTGAAGAAGCGAAGAAAGAGGGCGACATGCCCGTCGTCGCCCAAGAGTTGGCTTGGTCCTGCCAAGTCGCGTCCTACACCGAGCGCGAGCGCACGCCTGAGATGCTCAACCGCGTACGGGACTTCGCCGGACAGTACCCTGAGTCTAAATTCCTGAAGTCGTTCGTGGAGCCGGTCCGGGACTACCAAGCGAGCCAGATCGAGCCCTACTTCGCCAAGGGCGACATTTACCGCGCCTTGAGCTTCTTCGACAAAAACCGCAAGACGCTCTTCAAGAAGGTATCGCCCGCGTTGGCCGAACGTCTTTTCGTCGGTTATGCCGACGTGCACAAGTCCAAGGAGGCCGCGGAATTCTTCGCCGCTTATCACAGGGCGCCCGACAGCGACATGAAGGCATTGCGCGAGGCCGTCGTCTCGGCCGAGATGGTCGACCTAAAAGGCGGCGCAGCCTGGGCGCGGCGGGACAAGCTCCACCAACTTGAAATGCCGAAAAGGCATTGGCAGTTGGCGCCCGATAAGGTCGCGACGTCCTACTTCAATCGGATGCTCTCCGTATCGACATTGAAGGGCCATCTCGACTGGCTGTATAGTCTGGCCAGAACGTTCGCGGAAAAAGACGGGAGCTATCTGTGCGATCTCGAGTATCCCATGCTGTCGAGGCTCAGCGAAGCCGGGGCGTCGCATCATGCTCTGGTGGAGAAGCGGACGACCGAGTTGATCTCGGCGCATCTGCCCGGCCTCTTTCGGAACGACGAATCGTGCGCTTTGTCGCTCTTGGAGTTGGAGGCTCGCCGCATGCGCGGCGCGCCGAAAGATTTGGCGGCGCGCTATTTGACGCGCGGCGAATGGCCTCTGGTCGGCGGCTACTTGCACCTCTATTGGACAATTTCCGAGCACGTTTTGGATGCCGGCGAGGCCGCTTCGGCCCGGAAGATGTGGAAAGTCATTCGCGACAAAGGGCCGCCGGCTTCGCCGGAGGTCGAGTTCGCGAAGGCACGCCTCGATCCGAGCAAGACCGAGTTCGAAAAGCTCTGGAACTGAGCCTGGTCCTGGCCTTCGGCTTCATCGCCGCGCAGTCAGCGCGGGCCGGCACCGCCGCGACCTACAAAGTGAGCGTCGACGCGAAGACGGAGGTCCTGACGGTGGACGCGACGTTTAGCGAGCCTTTCACCGCCGGCCTGACGATCAAAGACGATTCGGCTCCCTTCGTGGAGAATTTGAACGTCGAAGCCCATGGCAAAGGGGTAAAATTCAAACTTAAGGACGGCTCGTGGCCGAAGGCCACTTGCAAGGTCGTCCCGTGCCGGGTGCGGTACCGGTTCCGACTGGCGAAGGCCGCTGCCGCGATCCAAAATCCGGAGGCGGTCGGCAAGGCAAACGGGTTGTACATGACGACGCCGTCGGCGTGGCTGGTTCGTCCCGCCGAGTGGCCGGCGAAACGGCTAGTGGAACTCAAAGTCGACGTCCCGGCGCCGGCGATTTTTGCGACGGGACTGCCGCTCGGCAAAGACGGAGCGTACCTCTTCGATAGCGAGTACTTCGACGACCTGTCGGCGGCGGTCTTCGGCCCGGCGCACCTAGTCCAACTGCCGATCGGCGGCGGCATGATCGACCTCGTCATCGCGCCGGGCGGCTACGACGCGTCGGAACCAGTGATCATCGACTGGATCAAGCGAGCAGCGAACGCCGTTACCGCCTACTTCGGCCGTTATCCGGTGCAGCACGTCTTGATTTTCGTGAGGCCACGCGGTGATCGCGGCGGCTCCGGGATGACCGTCGGATACGGCGGTGACGTCATCTTGGCGCCTGTCGAGCCGAAGGCCACGGCCAAGGAGTTGGCCGCCGATTGGATGATGACCCACGAAATGGTGCACTTGTCGCTACCTTCGGTTCGAGCGATTCATCACTGGCTGGAAGAAGGTTTAGCGACATACGTCGAGCCAATCGCTCGTTTGCGCACGTCTGAGCTGCGGCCCGCCGACGTATGGCGGGACATCGTGATCGGTATGCCGCAAGGTCAACCGAAAGACGGAGACGAAGGACTGGATCACACCGCAACGTGGGGCCGCACCTATTGGGGCGGCGCCCTCTTTTGGCTGAGAGCCGACGTTGAAATCCGCAAACGGAGCAATGGTCGCATGGGCCTGGAGAATGCCCTCCAAGGCATTCTCTCTGCCGGCGGCTCTGTCGCGGAGCGCTGGGACATCACCGACGTCTTGGCGACCGCGGACAGAGCCGTCGCTATGGACGTCTTGACCAAACTTTACGACCAAGTGAAAGCGAAGCCGGTGACGGAAAATCTCGCGGAACTTTGGAAAGACCTCGGCGTCATCCTCGAGGACGATAACATCCGCTTCGACGACGCGGCGCCGCTGGCTTACGTCCGACGCGGAATCACGACGGGCAAAGGTGAAAAGACGCCTTAGTAGTCCCCCAATCTCTGTCGTTAATCTATTTTAATATCAGTGAGTTACCGGTCATCGCCGGCGCCCGCAAAGTAAAGCTGCGCCGCGAAGATGCCGACATCAAGACTAGGAAAAAGGGTCATCTTTGCATGTCGCCTCTAGAGGTAGATCCATGTCGAAGCGCGTATTTCAAAACTACTTAGTCGTGGGCCTCATGGCGGGCTTTCCGGCCTTGGGTGTCGTCTTCGGGCCGTCGCTCGGGATGCCGGGGTGGCTCTTGCCGCTCTTCGGTCTCTTGCTGTGGGGTCTTTGCGTCGTCGTCGCCGCGATGGCGAGCGGCGAGGAAGCTTCCGGCGAAGAACGCAAAGAGCTCGAGCGTTTGCGCCGCGAGGTGGCCGAGCGTCGGCCGCAAGAGCTGCGCGTCGCCAGCGCCGGCCAAAACGCCGTCAACGACTTGAACGATCGCGTCGGTCAACTGCAACGCGAGAACGATCGCCTGAAAGAGCAGCTGGGCAGTGAACGCAAGGCGAAGTCGGACGCCGTCGAGCAAGTCGTGCAGTTGAAACTTCAGGGCGACAGCCGGAAGGCCGAAGACGCGGGCGTCCACGCCGGCAGCCTCCAGACGTCGATGCGCAATCTAGAGAGCCAACTTAGCGAGCGCGACGAATACTTAGTCGCACAGCAAAGCTTGATGCACCGGATCGGCGACCTTGTGCCGAAGATCGAGCGCCAGCTGGCTTCGGTGATCGA
>JAYWBY010000099.1:0-17231 GCA_043781115.1 Pseudomonadota bacterium | reverse complement strand
CCAGCAAAAGCCGGTGATGCCGATCCTGTCAGCGTTGGCGGTTTTTTGCGACTTCAGCCCAGCAACGGTGGCGTCGAGGTCGAGCATGACTTGGTCTTGTTGGACCTTGTCGATGATTTCGGAGCGGAGCTTCGGGATGTCCGAAATCTTCGTCGCGTCACCTTGGCGAAAATAGAGCGACGGGGCGACGGCGTAATAGCCGGCGTTGGCCAGGCGGCGGCAGACGTCGCGAATGTACTCGTGAACGCCGAAAATCTCGTGAATGACGATGACTACCGGGAAAGTCCCAGCCTTCTTCGGGCGAGCCACGTATGCCGGCATCTTCTCCGAGCCGACGGCGATGACCTCGTCCGAGATGTCCAAGCCAGTGTCAGGTGTCGTAATGGCCCAAGCCGTCACCGGGGAAACGGCCAGAGCGTAACCAGCAGCGGTCGTCATAAAACCACGGCGCGTGAGACTCGAGACTTCGGTTTCCTTTTCCACGGAGAGACTCCTTTGTCGCCTAGCGGCGCTTGCGTTCTTCCAACTCTTCGAGCGTTTTCGGCCAGTCGCCTTTCAGTAATTTCGACAGGGCGCGGTCGGCGAGTAGGCGCCCTTCCGTTTGACAAATCGGACAGTAGTTGGTTTCGTTGGACGCGTAAACAATCCGTTGCACCGGTGTTTGGCAGACGGGGCACGGGAGTCCAAAACGGCCGTGGACCGCCATTTCCTCGCGGAAGGCCGTCACCTTTTTGGGCCATGCGTCGGCGACTTCGGCACGCAGGCGTTCCGTCCATTCGTTCAAGACCGCTTGCGTCGCCTTGAAGAGGCGCGTTGCTTCGTTTTCGTCGAGGCGAGTCGTCCACGTGATTGGCGAGAGCTTCGCCCGATGTAGGATCTCGTCGGAGTAAGCATTGCCGACGCCGCTAATGATCGCCGGATCAGTGAGCACGCGTTTAAGAGTCCGATTCTCGGCGGTGAGCGCGGCGACGAAGGCGGCCCGATCGGCAGTCATCGGCTCGAGCCCGCCCCGATCGAAGGCGGCGAGTTCCACGCGGCCTCGCAAAATGTGCAGCGACGCGCGGTGCTTCGACCCGGCTTCGGTGAAGAGCAAAGTTCCGTCGGCGAAATCAAAGGCCGCCTGGCCGATTCCCGAAAGAGCGGCGCGCGGCTTGTCCTTCCACTGAAGGCGACCGGCGATCATCAAGTGTAAAACTAGAAAGAGCTCGTCTTCCAATTCGAAGACGATGCGTTTCCCGAGGCGCGTGATTTCGCGCACGGTCCTGCCTACCACTTCCGCCGGTTTCGGTTCGAAGGTACGGAGCAAAAAGAGGCTCTTTAGGCGCAGACCCTCGAGCTTTTGGCCCAGCACCCGCTTTTCGAGGGCTTCGACGTAGACCGTGATGTCGGGAAGTTCCGGCACAGGAGGCTTGGTCCTTTGGTAAATCAACTAACATTCGCCCATCCTTCCCACTTGAGGGGAGCAAAATCAAGGGCGGAGGCAAAGGCGTCGATACTAATAGGTATGAATCTCGCGCCTTTCATCTTCGCTCTGAGCTCCGTCGCTAGCCTCGCGCTGGCGTCGCCGCTGGTCGACGTCGATCCAGAACACATGGCAACGATGGAAGAAGACGGCCTGTCCTTCACCTCGCGCTTGGGTCCGATTGCGTTTAAGCGCCTCGTCGAGCAGTTGGGCGAAGACGTGGTCGCCGCGAAACGGGAAGTCGAGGACGTTCGTAAAAGCTACTCAGGCAAAGTCACTTGGTTCGAAACGTCTTGGTTGACCACCGCTGGGGCGCGTTTCGACTTGGTCGCCGTGGTCGAACGACCTGACAGGCGGCTCACGCTCATGGATAGTTGCGGCGAAACGAGACTTCTCTATCGCTTGCACCTGGTCGACGCGAAGGGTGACGACGCGGCCCTGCCCTTCGTCGTTAATTTGGTTTACGAGTGGTCGGCGGAATTTGGCTGCGCCGAATTCTGGCGCGACCGCCTCGCCCACCGCGATGACGCGACGTCTCTTGCCGCCAGTGCGTGGTCGAGACTCGAAGTCAATTTGCAAACCAGTCGTTGGGCGGACGACGGTCGCGGCCGCTTTTTGGATCAATCTCGTTATCTTTTGCGGGCGTTTTCGCCGATGGGAGCCGACGATCTCGCCATACTGCCCCTGGAGAATTCTCCCGATGTAGCGCTCTTCAGAGAACATCCCGACATGAAGCGGGATCTGGAACGTTGGCTGAGAGTGCCGGAGAATCGGCGGGCGATCGAAGCCGGTTCCTATCTACTGCCCGAATCCTGGCTAGCGACAAAGGTCGAATCCGTGACGCCGTTCGGGTTGTCCCGCAGCGGCAACCGGCCGTTCGCGACGATTCTTCGGGAAGGCGGCGATCCTGCAATAATGAGACGCCTCGATTCCTTGACCTGCGTCGGATGCCATCAGAGTGCCAGCATCGCGGGTTTCCACGTGCTCGGCGAGGGCCGCGGGACCTCCGACGACGGTCGGTTGATTTCTCCAGTTTCCGCTCACTTCTCAGCCATGCAGCCCTGGCGTGAACTTTGGTTGGCCGCCGCCGGAGCCGAAGGAGATCCTCTTCCCGATCCAGAGCGGACAATCTATCCGGACGGTCGGTCGGCCTTTCCACGCGAGAACCCGCGCCGAGATGGCGATGCATGCGAGGTGGCAAAGTTGACGGCCAACTGGAGGCCATCGCTGGACGTTCTCGTGACGGAGCGATTGCTCACTTGTCCTGGCGGTGGAGTTTGCGCGACGACGACCAATGGTTTTCCCGGAGGACTCTGCTCGACGCCGTGCATGTCCGACGCGCCGGGCGTAAGGTGTCGGCCGGTGCCTGTGCTTGGACCCTTCAGCCAGTGCCGGGACGAAGGTGGCACGTTCGCGTCCTGCCTCGACCGCCATCATGTAATGACCGGAATGGGGGCCTGCGCCCGCCATGCCGACTGCCGCCCCGACTATGTGTGCATTGGGGGCGACGCCTCCGATGGGTACTGCGCCCCTCCTTACGTGCTGCCCGAACTGAGCATCGAACATCACTGATATCCCAAGCTAATCCAGACACTTGTTGACCTTGCCCTGACCCCTCTGCTATCCAGCGCCGCAAGGCATAAAGGGGCAGCCAGTGGCAGACGAGCAAATCAAATCTCCGCAAATCATCCGTCACGAGACCGCCTCTAAGATCGCGTCGATTCGCCGCCGGCTTGCCGAGCTGAAGCAGTATAAACGCCTGATCGCCCAAGAGGGTCTGGAACCGGACCGCGACGATAAGCGCGTCGAGAGTGAGTTGATCATCCGACTTCTCCGTTTGGAGAAGGGTCCTCGCGCCGCTCGCCCAGAACAACCGCAACAATACCAGGCCGGCGCGACCTTGCGCCGATCCCGGCAACGGAAGTCTCAATCGCAAGAGCCGGTCGAGACGACTCAAGAGCCCGCTCCGCGTTCGGCCCCGACGAAGCGCGTCCCGGACGACGCCCCTCGTTCGGCGCAAGGCCGTCGCCTACCGAAAGGCAGCCGTCCTTCGCAAGATAACCGCCCTCCGCAGGACAAGCGCACGTCGCAGGACAAGCGGCCTTCTCAGGACAAACGACCCATATTCGGTAAGCGTTCGCCCCAGGGTCCGAAGAAGTCGCAAGGTCGTAAGAAGTCCCGGCCTTAACGCCAAAAGATCTTCGGGGTTTCTTACCTCGGTCATTGTAAGATGACCGCATGGCGAAACCCCAAACGTTAGGCAAGAAGCCCGCGGCCCCTAAGCCGCCAAAGGCGCCGCAGAAGCCGAAGGGCGGCGGCACCTCGACTTCGGTAGCGCCAGTTCCGTCGACGAGCATGCCGCTCGCCGTGGCCGCCTGGGTGCGCCTCGGTTACGGTCCGACCGTCGGGGAACTCGCGGCGTTCGACTCCGGGGGAAAGACTCCGAGACAACGCCTGGACTCTTTCATTGAAACGCAGCTCAACCCGAGCCAGATCGACGACAAAACGTGTGACGACAAGTTGAAGGCATTGGCCCCGACGACTACGATGTTGTCCGTGGCGGAGCTTTGGCAAAAGCATCACCTGGCGGCGCAAAAGCTGAAAGACGAGCCGGGACAGGATCCCGCGCGCCAGACGAAGGAGAACGAGCTTCGCCATCTGCCGCTCCGCGAAACCGAAGAGGCGACTTGGCTCCGTGCCGTTTACAGTCGCCGGCAGCTAGGCGAACTCCTGACGGAGTTTTGGCACGATCACTTTAGCATTTACGGCCAAGAGGGAACCGTCGCTTCGGTCTTCAGCCACTACGATCGTGACGTCATCCGTCCGGGAATCCTCGGCAACTTCCGGGAACTTCTGGAACGCGTCGCCGCGAGCCCGGCGATGCTCTTCTACCTCGACAACCAAGTAAATCAGAGCGGTAACCCGAACGAGAATTTCGCCCGCGAACTTTTTGAATTGCACACGCTCGGAGCCGAGCACTATCTAGGCACAGGCGATCGGAGGTCCATCGCCGGGTTCGCCCAAGGCAACGTGCAGGGCTATGTCGACGGCGACGTGTACGAAGCGGCGCGTTGCTTCACTGGTTGGCGCCTCGACAGCGGTAAGAACTCGACCGAGACCGGCGTTTACCAGTACTTCGATGCCTGGCACGACCGAAACCAGAAGCAGGTCTTGGCGCACCAGATTCCGGAGTATCAGCCGCCCCAAAAGGACGGCCGCGACGTGCTCGACCTATTGGCCGATCACCCCGCGACGGCCCGTCACGTTTGCTTGAAGCTCTGTCGTCGCCTCGTCGCGGACGCGCCGTCGCCCCGTTTGGTCGAGGCCGCGTCGAGGGTCTTTCACGCCGAGCGCAGGTCTCCCCAGCAGCTGCAAAGCGTCGTCCGCACTATTTTGAAGTCGGACGAGTTCCTGCAGGCTTCGGGCACCAAATTTCGGCGGCCCTTCGAGTTCATGGTCGCGTCGCTCCGCATTCTAGGCGCCGACTTCAAGCCAACCGACGAATTTTGCAAAGAGACGGCTCGCCTCGGCCAGCGCCGTTTCCAGTGGCGAACGCCGGACGGCTATCCTGATCGCCGTGACGCGTGGGCAAGCACAGCGGCGATGCATGAACGTTGGCGATTTTGCCACCAACTCGTACACGACAAGCTTGCGGGCGTGACGGTGGACGTGCCTGGACTTTTGTCGGAAAAGGCGACCAGTCCCGACGACCTCGCGCACAACGTCTTGAGCCGCGTGTTGGGTCGCCCCGCCTCGTCCGCCACCCAGCAAGCCTTGGCGACGTTCCTCAGCCAAGGAAGAAACGGCAAACATCCCCTCCCGGAAGGCGACCGTCCTGGTCGACGGAAGGAGGCGTTCACGCTGGCGCTGATGAGTCCGGAGTTTCAATGGCGCTGAAAACTGCATTAAATCGCCGAGACTTGATCAAGTTCTCGGGCTCGACGCTCGCCGGCCTGACGGTGTTCGGCCTCGACCCGACCAAGCTCTGGGCCGCGACGAAAAGTCCGCCGCCGCTCGTCATCATCGTCTTCCTGCGCGGCGCCGCCGACGGCCTGTCGCTCGTGCCGCCGATCGGTGGTCCGGACCGCGCCATTTACGAAGCGGAACGTCCGGTCTTGGCCGTGCCGCTTTCCGGAGCCGGCGCGGCTTTTCCGCTAGACGCGCGCTTCGGCTTGCATTCGGCTGGCAAACCGTTCTTCGATCTTTACCAGGCGAAAAAATTGGCGGTCGTCCACTCTGCTGGAATGACCGCGGCCAGCCGTAGTCACTTCGACGCGCAAGCGATCATGGAACTCGGGCTCGCGGGTCAGAAGACTGGCGAGCAGGGGTTCTTCGCGCGGTGGGCTCATGGCGTCGCCGCGGCATCGGGTTCCGCCGGCGCGCCGCAAATGGTGGCCATGGGCAACATGTTGCCGGCGATGCTCTATGGCGACGAGGCGGCGATGAGCATTCGCGGTTCGGGTGCGGTAAAGCTCGGCAACGAAAAAGACCAAGCCTTGATTCGCATGGCGCTTCGCTCGATGTATGGCGGCGGCGATTGGTTGGCGCGGCGCGGCAGCTCGGCGCTCGACGCCATGGACCGTTTGGACGTGCTCGCAGGCAAGGACCCGCCCGCGGTCGCGGGTGACTACGGCAAAAACGAGTTCGGCGACCGGATCAAATCCCTAGCGCAACTTATCAAGAGTCCCTTCGAGTTTTGCGGTGCAACCGTCGACATGGGCGGCTGGGATACGCATAAGAATCAGGGTGCGACGGGCGAAGGCAAGTTGGCCGAAAACTTCGACCAGTTGACCGGCGCCTTGTCGGCGCTCATCACGGACGCGGCACCTAGACCTTTGCGCATAGTCGTGATGACGGAATTCGGTCGTCGCTTGAAGGAGAACGCCAACCGGGGCACCGACCACGGGCACGGTTCCGTGATGTTCGTGCTCGGCGACGGCGTCAAAGGCGGCGAAGTCTATGGCGATTGGCCAGGACTTGCGACTGAGCGCTTGTACGAGCGGGCCGATCTTGCCGTGACGACGGACTATCGGCAAGTGCTTTGGGAGAGCCTCAGCGGCCTCGCACCGGGGCTTACCGTCGGCCAGCTTTTTCCCGGCTTTAAGTCCGGGAAGAGTTTGGGGCTAATGGCCTAGGGGCGCTGTCGGTGGCGGACTTCGCGGCTTTCCGCTATCCTCCTTCGAGCGTTCCCTTTAGCCATCGGAGTGATGCCTTTGCTGACACAGCTCAACATCCAGGGGTTGGCCATCATCGACACCTTGTCGATCGAGTTTTCGCCAGGGTTCAACGTCATTACGGGCGAAACTGGCGCCGGCAAATCGATCCTGATCAAGGCATTGGGTCTACTCCTCGGAGCCAAGGCGAGCGCCGAGACCGTGCGACGCGGCCGAGAGCAAGCGAGCGTCACCGGACTCTTCGAAGCGCCGAGCGGCCACCGTTGCGCCAAGGTTCTCGAGCAATACGGCATCCCCGTAGAACTCGAGGGCGATCACTTCGATATCCTTGTCCGCCGCACGGTCAACAGCAAAGGGCGTTCCCTGGCGTGGATCAACGACGTGCCGGTCACGGCGCACGTATTGAAGGAACTCGCTGGCTCATTGATCGATGTTTTCGGTCAGCACGAGAACCTGCGACTGCTTGATTCTTCGCAGCACACGGCATACGTGGACCAATTCCTGAAAGACAAGACCATCGTCAGCCAGTATGGCGATGCTTATGCCTCTTCGCACGCCCTCGTGCGCGAACTCTCGGCGATGATCGAAGACTTCCGCGCCAAGCGTCGCGACGCCGATTATTTGACCTTTCGGTGCGACGAATTGAATAAGTTCGCGGCCTCGCGCGAAGACTACGACCAAACTTTTGCGCTCTGCCAACGCAGCGGCCACCAGCTGACCTTGGTGTCGGGATTGGAAGGCGTGCAAGCCTGTCTCGACCAGGGCGCCGGCGGCGAGCCTGCCGGTAAGCCCCTTTGGGAGGCGGGACGGCTTTTGTCTCGCCTCGAAGCGACGCTTCCCGACTTGAAGGAACTCGCCGACGAAGCGACCAGCCTCGCTAGCCGCGTCGACGAGTTGAGCTTTCAAGTCGGCAAAGCCCTCTCGGGCATGGAAGTCGACGAGAACGACCTCGAGGCGGCGCAAGAGCGTCTCTCGGGCTACCAAGACCTTTTCAGAAAGCTCGCCGTCCAGGACATCGACGGCCTGCTCGTCGAGCAGGATCGCCTGCTCTCCGAGCTATCCTTCCTCGAGTCCGCTGCCGTAGAAGTGAAGACGCGCCTAAAGACTCTTGGAGTAAACGTCGAGACGTTGAAGGCTCTCGGCGGCAAGTTGACCAAGGCGAGGACCAAGGCCAAGGATCTCGTCCAGCAGAGGATCGAGGCCGAGCTCCACGAGCTCGCCATGCCCGGCGCGACTATCGGCATCGAGTTTTCCAAGCCGTCCCGCATCCTTCCGGCGTTGGACGTGGCGCTCTTTGGCGCGGAAGCGGAAGGACTCTGGGCGGGCGCCGCGGAGGCACTTTTGGCTCTGGGCGAGAACGGCGCCGAGAAGGTCCAGTTTCTCTTGTCCGCCAATCCGGGCGAAGCGTTGATGCCGCTCCAGAAGATCGCCTCCGGAGGCGAAGTGTCGCGCGTCATGCTGGCCTTGAAGAAGGCGCTCGCCGCCGGCGCCGACACCTGCATCCTCGTGTTTGACGAGATCGACACGGGAATTTCGGGTCGCGTCGCCGACGTTGTGGGCCGGAAAATGCAAGAGCTCTCCGACAGCTTCCAAGTCATCTGCATCTCGCACTTGGCGCAGGTGGCCGCCTTCGCCGACACCCACTTCTTGGTCCACAAGTTCGGCCGCGACCAGCGCACCGAATCGACGATCAGCCAGCTGACGACGAAAAGCAGCGAAGAGGAGATCGCGCGCCTCCTCTCCGGCGAGGAAGTGACGACGTCGAGCCTCGCGAACGCCCGCGCTTTGGTGAAGAAGGCCAAACGCCGTACTACCTCTACCGCGTCAACCTCGGTTTCCGCCAATGCCTGACGCCCCCAAAGGCAAGACCCGGCCCTCCCTTGCGGGAGGACCGGGTCTCGATGCGGCGAGAGGTCTGAGGGGCGAACCGAAAGAGAGCTAAATCAAGGCGAGGAATGGCTACGGACTAGCTGCAGCCCGTCGTATTTCCGCATGAATTGCACTTCAAACACGAGCCGTTGCGCACCAAGGTCAAGGCGCCGCAATCAGGACACGGATCTCCTTCGTAACCCTTCATTCTTGCTTCCGTGAACTTCGCGGTCATGGCGTCGAATTCTCTTTCCGAGAAGGCGAAGGCCACGCTGGCCGCATCGCCGCCGTCAGCGAGCGCAAGCCCGCCACCGAACACGGTGCCTGTGGACTTGCCGAGGGGATAAACCTCGGGAGTGCCGTTGCCGTTTTTGTGGGCGCCGTTGCTCTTGCCGTTGCCGTTCGCCACGGCGCCCGCGCGGGGCTTGCCGTTCGGTTCGACGACATCTTCGGGAGCGACGTGAACGAGATCGTTCCTGCCGAGGTAATTGAGCGCCAGGTCGCGGAACACGAAGTCGATGATCGACGTCGTGCGTTTGATGTTGTCGTGGCCTTGGACGAGACCGTTCGGCTCAAAGCGCGCGAAGGTGAAGACGTCCACGAACTCGTCCAGAGGGACGCCGTACTGGAGACCTAGGCTGACGGCGATGGCGAAGCAGTTCATGATGCTCCGGAGCAGGGTGCCTTCCTTGTTGATGTCCAAGAAAATTTCGCCGAGCGAGCCGTCCTCGTAATTGCCGGTCCGGACATAGATCGTGTGGCCGCCGATTTTGGCCTTCTGCGTGTAACCAGAGCGGCGACCCGGGAGGCGGCGGCGGCTTCTAACGTACTCTTGCACGGCTTGGGCGGCGATCTTCTTGATTTGCTCGGCTTGCGGTTGAACTTCCTCGAAGATGTCGGTCCAAGCGGCGGCGGTCGCGTTGAGCGGCTGGCTGAGCTTCGAACCGTCGCGGTAGAGAGCGTTGGCCTTCAGCATCGCCTTCCAGGATTTGACGTAGGAGGCGCCAATGTCCTCGAGCGTCGCTTCGTACGGCAAGTTGATGGTCTTGCTGATCGCGCCGGAGATGAAGGGCTGCGCGGCGGCCATCATGTTGATGTGGCCGTCGACCGGGATGAAGCGCTTGCCCTTGCGTCCGCATTTATTCGCGCAGTCGAAGACCGGCAGGTGCTGGTCCTTTAAGTGCGGGGCGCCTTCGATCGTCATCGCGCCGCAAGCGTACTCGTTGGCTTGGTCGATGTCGTCTTGGCTGAAGCCAATCAGTTTCAAGATGTTGGAGTCGGGGCGGTTCAAGTCGGCGTCGCTGATCTTGAGCGTCTTCTTGCAGAAGTCGTCACTGAGCGTCCACTTGGTAAAGACGAAGGTGATATCGAACGCCGCCGGCAACTCGCCGTCGATCTTGTTCAAGATGTCTTGGGTGAAACCCTTGGCCTTCAACGTCTGGTGGTTGATCGCCGGCGCTTTCCTGATGTTGCCGTGGCCGGTGCAGTAATTCACGATCTCTTGGGCTTGAATCGCGTCATAGCCGAGGCGTTTCAAAGCCGAAGGAACCGACTGGTTGATGATCTTGAAGTAGCCGCCGCCGGCGAGCTTCTTGAACTTTACCAACGCGAAGTCTGGCTCGATGCCGGTCGTGTCGCAGTCCATCAGCAGGCCAATGGTTCCCGTCGGCGCGATGACGGTCGTTTGGGCATTTCGGTAACCGTGTTTTTCGCCGAGTGCCAAAGCTTGGTCCCAAGTCGCCCGCGCGGCCTTGAGTAGCTCCGGCGGACAGTGGCGCGGTTCTATCGGCATCGGGTTGATGGTCAAGTTCTCGTAGTCGTGCGTTCCGTATGCCGCGCGACGGTGGTTGCGCAAGACGCGGAGCATCTGGCTGCGATTCTTCTGGAAGTTCGGGAATTCACCGAGGGCAGCCGCCATCTCGGCACTAGTCCGGTAGGACTCGCCGCACATGATTGCGGAGATCGCGCCAGTGATCGCCAGTGCCTTCTCGGATCCGTAAGGAATGCCCATCCGCATCAGCATCGCGCCGATGTTGGCGTAGCCGAGGCCGAGGGTGCGGAAGTCCCAGCTTCTTCTCGCAATTTCTTTGCTCGGGAACTGGGCCATCTGCACCGAGATGTCGAGGATGACGGTCCAGATTCGGCTGGCGTGGATGAAACCGTCGAGGTCAAACTTGCCGGTCTCGTCGTCGAAGAAGCCTAGGAGGTTCAACGAAGCCAGGTTGCAGGCCGTGTCGTCGAGGAACATATACTCTGAGCAGGGGTTCGAGGCGTTGATCCGGCCATCTTCGGGGCAGGTGTGCCACTCGTTGATTGTCGTATCGAACTGGACGCCGGGATCCGCGCAGGACCAGGCGGCGTAGTTGATGTCGTCCCAGAGTTCTTTTGCCTTCACCGTCCGGGCGACCTCGCCGGTAGTCCGGAACTTCAGGTCCCAGTCGCCGTCGTTCTCGACCGCGGCCATGAACTCGTTCGGGATCCTTACCGAATTGTTCGAGTTCTGGCCGGAGACGGTCGCGTAAGCCGCTGAGTTCCAGTCGGTATCGTAGGTCTCGACCTTCACTTCCGTGTAGCCCTGCTTCGCGAGATCGATCAGGCGTTGCACGAAGGTCAGAGGCACGTGGACGCTGCGCGCCTTCTTGATTGCCGCTTTCAGAGCGTCGTTCTTCTTCGGGTCGAAGGTCTCGGGCGTCGGAGCGTCGGCTTTGCAGGCCGTGAGGATCTCGTTGAGCGAGGCCTCCATGACCTTTGAACCGGTGACGAGGGCGACGACTTTTTGCTCTTCGATTACCTTCCAGTTCACGAAGTTGAAGATGTCCGGATGATCCAAGTCCAAGCAAACCATTTTGGCGGCGCGTCGCGTCGTACCGCCACTCTTTATGGCGCCGGCGGCGCGATCGCCGATCTTCAGGAAGGACATCAGACCGGATGAGATGCCGCCGCCCGCGAGCTTCTCGCCTTCGCCGCGGAGGTTCGAGAAGTTCGTACCCGTGCCGGAGCCGTACTTGAAGAGTCGGGCTTCGCGGGTCCAGAGGTCCATGATGCCGCCGTCGCTGACGAGGTCGTCCTTCACCGATTGGATGAAGCAGTTGTGGACGACGACGTTGCCCGAGAGGTAATTGCCGCTTTGCGTTTGGATGTCGTAGACCGGATGGTCGCCGTCATGTTCGATGCGCAGCACGGTTTCGTAGACGGTTTCCGGCAGGGTCTTGCCGCGCACCAGTTCGGCGAGCGAGGCGTCGAGGCGCTCTTGCTTGTCGGAAGACACGAAGCCGACGAGTTCGCGGAACTTCTCCCGCTCGCTCTTGCAGCCGAGGCTCAACTGCCAGCGGGCCAGACGGTCGTCGCGGCGTTCGGTCGAGACGTTGATGCGGCTATAGATGCCGAGGTTCGCCAAGAGGCGCTGGGCGTCGCGGATCAAGTCTTCCGAAGCGTGGTGGAGGACAACGTCGTAGTTGTCGGTGGCCGCGGTCTGACCGCGCACGGTCGCGTCGGTTTGGAAGAGGGCGCGAAGATAGGCGGCGGCCAAGTTGAAGCCGCCCCGCAAGATCGGGCCAGGGATCCGCATGTCGAGGCCGTTGGCGAGCAGGCTGTAGCGTTCGATGAGCGGACGGAGCTTGTCGCTCGATAGACGAATGCGGCGGATAGAGAGTTCCGGCGCTTGACTGTCGATGGCTTTGACTTTGTACGGCACGCCTTCGAAGACGCGCTCGATATGGGGTCGAAGGTATTCGAACTCTTCGTCGTTGGCGGTGCGGAACTCGACCGTCATCGAACCGTGCGACGTCGCGTCGGCCGCGCCGACGAAACCGTCACCTTGGAGCCAGCCGACCAGGATCGCTTCGCTGGTCGAGAGGCCGTCGGCCTCGGCGCTGGTGCGAATCGACGTGTCCATGCGTTGCAGCATGCGCATGCCGGGACGGAGACGGCCGAGCTCGATCCACTCGGGGCGGTTCTTGCCCGGCTCGCCGGTGTCCGCCAAGACGATGTGATCGGCGGTCGCTTCGACGGTGTTGCCGTTCTTCAGCACAACCTTCAGCACGGGTTTGACGCCGTTGGCCTTCACCGCGACGACGCGGGTGGTGCCATTCTGGTCGTAGACTTCTAGGTCGAGGAGCTGGCCTTCGACGATCTTACCTATAGGAAGGGGACCGTTCGGGGTGCTGACCAATGCATTATAGGGTTGGCATGCATGCGGCTGCGGGCGCTCGTAGGCGCTGCCGGACAATTTGACGTCGCCGGTCGCCGGATCCACGTAGTAGTGGCCTTGGCCGTTACCTTTGAGGCCATACGCATAGTAGAGGCCCGTGTTGAACCACTGCGGACTGTTTGGAGCGCACATCTGACGGGCCAGCATGTGGCAGGTCTCGTCGTAGAACGCGCGCGCGTCGGTGTCCGAGTCGAAATATCCGTGGCGATGGCCCCAGTCGGCCCAGCAACCCGCGAGGCGGTGGAACACCTGGCGGCTGTCGGTCTCGGCGCCGATCTTCGGGATGCCGGCACGGCGCAAATACTTCTGCGCCATGATGTCGGTCGCCACTTGGCTCCAGTAGTCAGGAACCGTCACCTTGAGGCTATGGCTGGCCTTGCTGCCGTCCGAGTTCTTCAGCTCCGACGTTCGCTCGACGAAGTTCAGTCCCTCGTAGGGCAAGCCTTCGGTTTTGGTAAAGCGACGGTGAAACTTCATGGCCATTTCCTCCCTGACACTTATTAAGGCCCTGACACTTATTGAGGCCTCGACACTTATTGAGGCTCTGACGCACTTTTAGGCAAAGTTCCACCCAGACGGGTCAAACCCCGTAACTTCATTCTGCAAAGAGCATGTGTGATGGAATTGTCTGCCAAAACAATATTAGGGCTCGGTCCTCGCGAGTGTCAAGACGCGGCACACCAAATATTGTGTCCACAAGATATCCACAACGCTACCTGCGGTGTACGTTCGTTTGTACGGTAAGAGCTATCAGCACGAAATCTTTCGCAGAATGTAAATTTTTTATCGGGAACCTAGTCTTTTGCACACAGCGTTATCCACAACCCCGAAAAGGGCATGTGCATAAGCCTGAAAAAGGTCTCCGAACGGAAATCTTTACGAGTCCAAAAAAGCGCTGCGCCAGCGAGCCCGAGCCTCGCGCGCAATCCTTTGGCGCTCAAGGCTTTGGCGGATTACAGCGGTCGCCAGCGCGTGGCGTTTTTGTAATTGCCGAATTCGATTGGCTTTCCGTTTTCGGAGGCCGACGAAGGGTGTTTTTTCTTCAATGCGTTGAACTTCTTCTCGGAGAAGTAGACCGGCAGCTCGAGTTCGACCATTTTGCCGGACTCGACGGTGAAACTGCGCGAGTTGTTGTGGCGATCGCTGTCGGCGGACGCCATCGACAAGAAATGATCGAGTTGATAGCTGCCCGCGGCTAGCGGCATAACCGTCGGGCGTTCCAAGTTGATGTCGAGCGTGTGGCCGGAAGTCGAGCCGGTCAGCGCTTCGACGCGCACGAGGTCGGTGACTTGTCCCGGTCGATGCTGTGCGATCGGAATAATCTTGGCGTAGCCAATCGGCAAAGTCTTGTCTCGGACGTTGGCGGGAATCTCGTAGATGATGTCGCGAGAACCTTCAATTCCTACGAGAACGGGCGAATCCTGATCAATGAAAAGGATTGGAATGTCGCTGACGCTCTCAGTGAACGGGTACGGTTCCTCCGGCAAATAAAGCGACACAGCGTGTAGGCCCATGCAGGCCGCGTCGCCCTTGCAGCCGCTGTCGATGGTGACGCTCCGAGCTTTCAATTCGAGCACTTCGCCTTCGACGAAGGTCACTTCCACCGACTGAGTCGAGCCGTTGATCGAAACGTTGGCGGTCCCAGGAAGCGTCGCGTAGCGCTCGTTGAAGTTCAGCCAGTGGTCGGTGTTGATTTCGACGAGCCATGGGCTGCCCTTGATGCGCGCCGGCTGCTCCAAATCGATGTCGCTCGACGTCGTAACCTTGAAAAGCGCCGGCTTGACCATGCGCTCCTCACCTTCTTTGAGGTCGACTTGCATGCGCGTGCCGTTGACTTCCATGATGTAGCGACCGGGGAGGAGAAACTCCCAATGGCCGAACGTCTGGTACTTCGTCGCGGCGATCAGTTCGTCGACGGGCGAGACGAAGTAGGAGACCTCTTGGTTGTTGCCGTCGAAGTCGGCAACCTGGAGCGCCGACAGACGGTAGGACAGGGTCTTCGACTGCTCGGGCGACGGCATCGTCGTGAAGTCGATGTGCATCGGCACCATGCCGACCAAGAGGTCGCGCTTGCCGTGGATGATGTTGAGCTCGTAGCGGTTGGCGATGCTTTGCCGCGACTTCGTCTTGTCCGACCGGCTGCATTGGATGGTGAAACCGTCTTGCGGTCCCGGCGGGTGGGGCGTCACGAAGACGATGCTGTGGGCGACCATCGTCTCGTGCTCACCCGGGTAGATGATAACGGTTTCGCTCGAGCAGTCGGCCAGCACGAGGTAACTGCCGGGAGACAGCGCGACGTCTTCGTTGAACTTGCCGGCCTGTTCTGAGACGAACTGCAGCGGCGATTCGTTGGCGATTCGGTAGATCTCGTAGCTGCCGGTGCCCGGCGCCTGGACCTTTAGGAAGCCTTGCACGGGCTTACGGTCACACCCACAGACCGCGACGAGGCAAACTGCAAGCAGGGCCGCCCGCGGCGTTCGTCCGGGAATGACTCGATGCCAAGCTGTCTTCATGCCCAAGCTTATAGCACGGCCCGAGCGACCTTGTCTCAGAACATGAAGCCGATGGCGCCTGCGATTTGGACCGTCGTAAAGCTGCCCACGCCCAAATAAAGGCGGGGCCCGACCGTGCAGGCTTTATCGATCATCTGCCAATCAGCGCCGCCGCCCAGAGCTAGCTGGCCGCCGCCTTTTGAGGCCTTGGCAGTCTCGACGAGTCCGTCGGTCGGTTTGACGTGAACTTGGACGTAACCAAGTTCCGCGCTACCGACTGCCGAGAGGGTCGAACCGAGCGAGTAGTTGAGCTTGCCGCCGAAGAAGTGCGACTCCCAAACTCCCCGGTAAGATTGGTCGTCCTCGGTGCCGCTCACTGCGACCGGCGCGTAGCGATAGGTCGCCGCCAGGCTCATCACGGACGACAGATTGGCGACTTTGTAGCCAATCGTCAGGTCGGACATGCCGCTGCCCTGCCAGGTTCCGCCCGATTTCGCGGCCTTTACCCAACCAAAGCTCGTGCCCATGAACAGCTTGTCCGAGATGGCCTTGCTGGACGCGCTTTTCACCATCGGCGTTTCGGCTTTCGCCGCCGACTCGCCGCCTTCACCGCCGGCCTTGCCGTCGGCGCCTTCTTCCTTGGCCGCGTCACTGTCGGGATTACCTTGGGAAAGTTCATCTAGCCCTTTGGCGAACGCCGGACCGGCGCCGACCAAGGTCAGACTGCTCCAGAGAACCACAACCTTCGAAAGCCGCATGGGTCGCACTCCCCGTTAAATAAGCAGTTTAAGTTGCAAGGCGTAGCGGCGGTCGCGCAGGTTGTCGTCTTCGCCCGCGACTGCGCCCAACTGCTCCGTGTACGTCACGAAGCGGCACGTGAAGAGAAACACGTCGAATTCAAAGCCGCCGGAAAGCTCGCCTTGGTGCAAGCCGGTTTCGACCTTGATGATCGAGCCGTAGCCCCACTCCACACCTAAGTTGAATTTCTTGGAGTAGTGCACCGGTTGGTTGATAGCTTGGGCGTCGAGCGAAGTCCTCACGAACATGCCGTGCGCTTCCCACGGTTTCAAACTCACGCCGGTGTTGACCGTCGGCAGCCGGGTCTCGGGCTTGCCGAGGGCGCTGCCGCCGATGTTCAACTGCTTGGAATAAGGTGTGCCGCCGAGGTCCATGATGCTCAAGCCGAGGGTTGGCGACATCGTCTTGATCGGCGTGAACAGCAATCCGAAGTCGGCGCCGACGCCCATGCCGCCCGTGACGTAGTCCTTCAGCTCAGGCGATTTTTCGGTGTCGGCGGCGGCCGTCGTACCGGCGGTCGTGCTGCTGCTATCGCTGCTCTTCTTCGAGAAAGCTTGGATGTCGTTGATGCTGAATTCGCGATCGACGCCGCCCTTGGCGACGACCTTCACGGATCCGCCGATGCTCAGGCGGTCTTCGAGGAAGTTATGGGCATAGCCGATCGGCGCGATGATCCGCGGGCCGATGTCGACGTCGGTCGAAATTTCGCGGTGAACGGCCAAGGTCGAGACGATGTCGGCGCCGACGGCGAAGCCGAAACCCGGAAAGACCAAGTGCGGCGTCAAGCCAAGGGCAAAGTGGTGGGTTTTGCCGGTGTTCTTCTCGAGAAAATCGAGGACGGCGTTGGTGTCGCCGCCGGACCCGCTCAGAAGCGTATTGACGTCTTTGATCGCTTTTACCGTGTTGGCCGAAATCTCGACGGTCGGGTTCAAAAACTCGCCGCTCCAAGTCTTCAACCGCGCCAAGCCCGCAGGGTTGTAGAAGAGCGCGTTATAGTCGTCGGCGACGGCGACGAAGGCGTTGCCCATCGCCAGCGGCCTGACGCCGAAGTGCGTCCAATCCAACTCGTCAGCCGAGGCGGCATTGGCGAAGGCCATGCACCCCGCTAGCAACACGCTCCACTTGGAGACTGATTGGCCCATGTCCTACTCCCACGACTAGATGGCAAGCGACTGATGCGGTCGGTATTATTTGGTTAGCTAAAGCAATACTTTAGCATACCCTAT
>JAYWBY010000098.1:0-6679 GCA_043781115.1 Pseudomonadota bacterium | reverse complement strand
CGCTGCTGCTGCTGCTCCTGTGCTTTTCCGTTTATTATTCGCTGCTGGTGCCGATCCTGGTCAGCAGCTTCTTTACGTACCTCCTGCTGCCTCTGGTCGATTCACTGGAGCGGCGGCGCGTGCCTCGGCTTGCCGCCGTGTTGACCATCGTCTTGGGCGTCGTCGCCGTGGTCATTTTCGCGGTAGTCCACGTCGTGCCGATTCTCTACCAGCAGTTCCTCCTCCTCCTGCAACTGATCCCCACCGCATTGAACACCATCACCGCCACGTGGATGCCGCACGTCGAGACTTTCATCAACGGGCTAGGGCTGATGAGCGAAGAGGAGGTCCACAAACTCTTGAGCGGCGCCAGCGTCTTGGCGCGCCTTGGTACGCAGATCCAAACGAGCGTGGCAGGGATATGGAAGACGGGCACGTCGGTCGCCGGTGGCGTGCTCTACTTGGTGCTCATCCCGACGCTGACGTTCTTCATGCTGAAGGACTACAAGCAACTCGCGGCTGGACTAAAGAGCCTCGTGCCGACGGACCTCGTGGACGTGACGGGCCGCATGGTGCACAGGGTCAATCTTACGCTACGCTCCGTCCTGAAAGGCCAAGCGATCGTCGCCGGCATCTTGATGATTCTTTACGTCATCGGTTTGAGCGTCGTCGGCTTGCAGTCGTCGGTGGCCATCGGCGTCGTCGCGGGCATATGCCGGATCATTCCTTATTTCGACGTGATTGTTGGCGGCATTCTCAGCACCATCGTCCTACTTTCTGATTTCGGCGGCTGGGGCCATGTCTTGAGCGTCGTCCTAGTGTTTTTGGTCGTGCAGGCGATCGACGGCGCCTTGGTCACGCCGTCCGTGATTGGCGAGCGCATAGGCCTCCATCCCGTGGTGGTGATCATGACGGTCATCGCCTTCGCTGATTGGCTCGGTTTTTGGGGCGTGCTCCTCGCCATTCCGTCGGCAGCGATCGTCAAGGTCTTCGTCGAGTCGGCCTTGCCGTACTACCTTGAGTCGCGCGCATTCCTACCCGGCGAGGATCCTTGAGCATGTTGATCCTGTCGAACATCAAGAAACTGTACGACGGCTCGAGCGCGGAGAAGACGGCGGTGAAGAGCGGCGTCGACGTCTTCGTCGACCGCGGCTTGATCAAGGACGTGAAGCCCCACGACCAGAACCTGAGCGTTGGCACAGGGCACACGCTCGTCGACTGCTCGACCTTTACCGTGACTCCTGGTCTCGTCGACTGCCACAACCACGTCACCATCCTCGGCATGAGCGGCGCCGACATGGACCTGATGAACGGGCAAGGCCATCTGCTTTGGGTCGAAAAGATCTTGCATAAGACCTTGGTCGACGGCGGCGTCACGACGACGCGCGACATCGGCGGGGCGACGCACTACATGAAGCGCATGGTGGAAGAAGGCGTGATCATCGGCCCGAGGCTGAAAGTCGCGATCGCCATGCTGTCGTCGACGGGCGGCCACGCCGACTTCCGCGGACCGGACCGTTGCCACGCCGAGCTTTCGCGGCTCTGGCCCGAGGCTCAGGGTCGGCCGTCCAGCATCGTCGATGGGCCTTGGGAATGCCGCAAGCGGGTCCGCGAGATCGCGGCCTCGGGCGCCGACCTCATCAAGATCTGCGCCTCGCCGGGGGTGGCTTCTCCGGGCGATGCGCTGGAGCATCGAGAATTCACCGGAGAGGAAATCGCCGCGATTTGCGACGAGGCCGCGGGCCGTGGACTCCGCGTCGCGGCGCACGCGCACAGCGTCAGTGGTATTTCGCTGGCGATCAAGCACGGCGTCCACGACCTTCAGCATATCTCCTTCATGGAAGAGCGCCAGGTCGACGAAGCCCACAAAAGAGGCTGCACCGTGACGCCGACGTCTTGGGTGATGCATGCCTTGACGGAGTCGAAGGACTTGTCGCCGTTCGTCATGGACAAGGTGAAGCAATGCGCCGAGGTGCACGCTAAGGCCACGTCTTACGCCGCCAAAGGTGGCTTGAAAATCCTAGGCGGCACCGACCCCGTACTGCGCGGCATGCACGGCAAGAATTATAGAGAACTGGTTCATTTGATTCGCGAGGGCTTGTCCCCACTCGCCGCCTGGTACGGCATGACCGGCCTCGCCGCGAGCGAAATCGGCCAGGCGGACGCCGGCCAGATTCGGGCTGGGCTGCGCGCCGACTTGCTCTTCTGCAAGGCGGACGTGATCGAGAGCCCCGGCCAATTCGACCATGGGGCTCTCGTCGAGGTCATGAAGGACGGCACTTGTTACCGGGGCGGGATCGCCGCCCTGCCGCAGCGAAGCTTCCGTTCGAGCTTAGCCGAGCAGAGCGCGTTCCAAGGTCAGTGAGTCGAGTTAGAGATGCCGACCCTGAGCGACGTCAGATCAGCCGAGCCATTGGTCAAGTTCAACGCGCCAGTCGTAGCTGCCGCAAGGCAAACGAGGTTGCGGAAGTTCGTCAGGCGTTTGCCGAGATCGGTGATCAGGAACTGCGACGGCGCGCCGTTCACTGGACTGACATGGGTGAAGCCCGTGTTGGTTTCGCCAGTGTGGCAGCCGCTGCAGGTGTTCAAAGCCACGAAGTTGGTCTTGGCGGTGCGCGCGGCACTGGAGAACCAAGACACGTTTTCGAGCGCTTCGGGCGCGAGCAAGCTGACCGACGCGCCGGTCGACGACGGGATCGCCGGCGGCAGCTGGCCGTTCGCCGTGTTGTAAGAGCAGGTGTCCGCCGTGGTGCCGGTGCAGACGACGTTGCTCGTGATCCACTGGGTGAAATTCTTCGCGCCGTTGTTGAAGCTGGCGTCAGGATTGTTTTTCACCGTCGCGAGCGTCAACCGACCTTTGCCGGCGGCGTCGCGGTCGCGGATCATTTCACGAAGTTCCCACGGCGAGCTCAGGATCTCGTTAGTGCGAATCTGCGAAATGGCGGCCTGTGTGCCTCCAGCGCGGACCTGCGCGGCGCGGTTGGCCCAGAGTTCCGTGATTTGTTGGAGGGCGGCGAGGTAACCAGCCTTGTCCCTGAAATTCGCCTCGGAATTCAACGCAGTCAAGACTTGGCTCGGCTGCGTACCCGCCGCAGTGCTGGTGTCGGTAAGGAACGTCTTCAGATTCTGCCACTTCGTGGTCCAAGCCAGGATATCCGTGACGCCATTGTTGCTGCCTAGACCGATCGGCAAGTCGTATTCGAAAATGACGGTCATCGCCTGGGGGCCGGTAAAGCCATAGACGAAGCGACCTTCGCCGGCGGTGACGCCCGTCTTGCCCTTCTTGACGATATCCAAGCGGTTGACGATGGCGACCAACTTGAAGGGCGCCTTGTCGAAGGTCTTGTAGGCCTTGAGGTCCGTGCCGAGGGTCGTCCCCCAGGCAGCTTCTAGCGTGCTTTTCGTGGCCGTCCGGGCGGAGGGCACGAACGTGTTGACGGGCGTCGTCTGGGTGAACTTGCCGGTGAACTCCAAAACCTTAGCCTGTTCCGCGGCGAGGAGCGTCGGGTTCGTGCCGGGGGCCGGTAGTTCAAGGATTTCGCGAATAGCGTAAGCGAAGCTCCACTTGCCAGGGACGCCGTTCACGACTTTGGCGCGCGCGTCGCCGGTGACGAGCGGGGAGTTGATGAAGAGCGAACCGGCCGGCGACGCCGTCACTTTGCTGATGTTGGCGGCGATGCTGCAGTCGCTTTGGGCGAGGTTTAGGCCAACCTCGTTTTCGTCGTCCTGGGTGACCTTGGCGGCCTTGTCAGCGTGCGCAGAGGCGGTACGGGTTGATTCATGCTCATCGACGGCGCAGCCGAGGGCGAGCGACATGGACACAATAGCCCATAGTTTCGTGAGCATAAGTTCTCCTCTAAATGGCGGACCGAGACTTCACTTGGATGAATTCTTGTCGACCAAAAGAGGCAGTGACTTTACCAATCTGCAACAAGTGCTCAATAAGCGCCTTTTTTCGGGAGCATATGCTCTGGTTCGCCCCGACAATTTCGCCGCGGCCCAATTTTCGCAGCCGGCTCAAATTGGCCTCGACCTCTCATAACTCCACGCAAATAAAGATATTTAAGCCAGTTATGAAGATTTCTAAAGGCCCGCCGGGGTTCAGCCGATAGCAAGACCAGCTCGTTTCTTTCGACAAAGGGGTATCGCATGCGTCGCGCGATTGTCTTAGGTCTCTTGGTCGATGGTTTGGTGGGCTGTAAGCCCAAGTCGAACTCGGACACGAAGAGCCTCGAGAACTTCTCCGCAGGTAGCGAGATCCGCGTGAACCATTGCTCGGGCGACCCGGACAAGTTTGCGAGCCGGAAGGACGTGCATGGTATCGGCATCAACGTCAACGGCGTCGACGCCAAAACGGCCGAGAAACTCAAGACGGAAGCTTTCATCGCGATGAGCGCGGTGCCGCCTACCTTCGTCAACGCCTTCAAGGTTTGGGGCGGCAAGCTCCTCATCACTTCTGAAATCGATAAGCTCTGCTCGCTCGGAGGCATGATTCCCGAAGCCGCGACCGGTGGCGTTCGGGCTTGCTCCTTGACCATTCCAATCACCCAGAAAACGGTGAACCCGGGCGAACGCGGCCTGACGATCGTCATCGAGCCGTCCGCCATCTCCATTCGCCATTCACTCGTGCGCGCCATGGGCTACCTCATGGTTCAGGAGTTCGCTGAGCACATCAACTTCCAAGGCGACAGCAACTTCAGCAGCGCCGAGTTCTTCAGGTTGGAAGCAATGCTGACCAAGGCCTACCTGGCCGATTTGGCTTCGTCTAAGGTATTCAGCCCCAAAATCATGGACGGCTACCTCGGCGAGGGCTCCGGCGACAAAATCAAGGCCAACTACGAGGCCATCGCTTCCGGCCGGAAAATCGACATTTTGGAAGGCGTCAACCCCGACCCCAAACGCCTGTCCCGCTTGCTGGGTTTTGTGACGGCGGAATCGTTCGACTCGGTGCATTGCTTTGCCGAAGGCAATCTACCGAAATTTGACGAGTCCGTCGCCCGCGACATCGAAGCGACCGGCGACATGTCGAAGTTCGCGCTGATTACCAACTCGCGCAAATTGATGCAGCGCTTCTTCCCCCGCAGCTTCAAAGCCTACGTCCCGGTCGAAGGCTACTTGCTTCGTCTGGCGAATTCGCTCTCCGGCGGAAGCGTGACGAAAGGCCTCGGCCTCGCGGACTCGAAGACGCTCTATGCCAAGTACCAACAGAGTCTAGCTCAAGTAAACGCCGAACAGGCCCGCCCCAACAGCTGGTCGGAAACGCTGAACCCGCTTGCCTACAGCCAGCAACAGCGCGTCGACGCCGCGGCGATTCAGATGCGGCAGGATTTCAGGGCTTATGAAGACGCCACGCGCGCTGAGCAAGCTCTTCCGGTCTTGCAGCGCAACAACGTTCCGGAACAAGTGAGCCCCGGCATGATCGCGACCTACGGCGGCGCCGCGGTGCAAGGGGTCGGTCAAGGCTTCTCCAACATCGGCGGCGAACTTTATAAAACCGGTTCGGGCGTCGTCGGCTTAGCTGCGGATGCCGGCCGCGACATCGGTGGCCTCGTTACTGGTGGCGACGCCGGCCGAACCGGGCGCACCATTTCGGCCGCGGGCACCGGCATCTCCGACAATTTCAACAAAGCCGATGGTATTCTCGCGAAGACCGACGTCGTATTGAGTTCCGTTCCGATCGTGCAAAACGTCTACAACATCGGCAAAGCCCCGGTCATGATGGGGACGAGCCTGGTCACGGGTGACGCCGAACTGGGGCAAAAGGCGGTCGATCTTTCGGCGAAGACGGCGGCAAGCGCCATCGTCGACGCCGGCACTGCCTTCATCCCGGTGGGTGACGCCGCGGCGCAAGCCGGCGCCAAGGGCGCGCAGGTCGTCGAGCAAGCCGGCGTGCGTGGCGTCGAGTTCCTCACCGAACGAGCCGCGATTACCACGAGTAAGTCGGTGGCCAAGAACCTTACGGAGAACGTCATTCCCCTGACGGAGCAGGTGGCCAAAGTTTCCACGAAAGGTGCCGAGATGGGCGCCAAAGTGCTCGAAAGCGAAGTCACGAAAAACCTCATCGACGCGGTCGCCTTCGCGCCTGTGACGAACGCGGCCGAAGCCAAGGCCAAGCAGCTCGAAGAGGCCGAGGCGAAGGAAAAACAAGGTGAAGGAGCTAACGAAAAGCCGGAAGGATCGAAATCGCCTTCCGGCGAAGCGCCTACCGAAGCGCCTACCGAAGCGCCGGCGGACAATTCCTCGGCGGAACCCGATCCCTTTGCGGACGGTTGATTAGCCCAGCGACGCCTGCGGCCAGCGCCGGCGTCTCGTTCGGGGCTCTTAGTCCCCCAGACGGCAGTCGACGGCTTGCATGTTGGCGTCCGCCGGTTCGAAGACATAGGCATTCGACGCGCTGACGGCGACGCTCCCCAGGTCGCCACCGCTTCTTTTGCGGAAAGAAACGGTCGAATGGACGCAGCGGGGGAACTCTTCGCGCAGCGTGTCGTAGGCCGGCGGGCCGTCGAATTGGACGGTCAAACTCTGTTGGTCGGTCGAAAGCCGCATCTTGAAATTGCCGCGCTGAAATTCCCCCATCGTCGGGCCGCCGAGGGCGCCGGAAGTCAGCGATTCGCGCGACCTCAGGCTCGCGGGATTCCAGTCCAGCGAGCCGTCGTCTTGCCGGGTCGCTTGTAGCGTTGCATTGCACGAGTGGCCTTCG
>JAYWBY010000097.1:0-6693 GCA_043781115.1 Pseudomonadota bacterium | reverse complement strand
GCGCCGATCGCCGGCGGCAGCGGTACCTTGGGCTACGCCGACAACGGCGTCGGCAGCATCAACCTCACTTGGACCAAGGCCGGTGACGACTGCTATATCCAGTCGCTCATGCAGTACAAGGTCAAGTACTCGACCACGAACAACATCAATACGGTCGTTAACTTCAACGCCAACGGCACCTTGCTCCAAGGTTACACGTCGGACATCGCCGCCCTCAACACGATCATTTCCCTTACGGAAGGCTCGACATACTACTTCAACGTCATGGTCAAGGATCCCGCCGGCAACGAAAGCGCCTACACCTCGACCAGTCACCTGATTCCGGCGGACACCACGGCTCCGACGGCCGGCGCCAGCGGCACGATCACGACCGCCAACGTCAGCGCGACCAGCCTTGACGTCAACTGGACCAAGGCGACCGACAACTACTATAGCCAGGCTTCGCTGCAGTACCTAGTCTGCCAGGCCACCGCGGCAGCGACCATCAACTCGATCGCCAACTGCGAAACGAACGCGATCGGCGGCGCCGGACTCTACCAGACGGACATCAACACGATCACGCCGACGGGATTGACCGCGGCGACGACCTATTACTTCAACGTCGTCGTCAAGGACGGTCATTCCAGTCCGAACAAGACCTTCTATACCGTCAAGAGCCAAGCAACCGCCGCGGACGGAACGCCGCCGGTCGCCGGCACTGGCGTTACGGTTGGAATGGTGACGACGACAACCGTGCCTTTGACTTGGACCAAAGGCACCGACAATTCGACGGCGCAAAACAGCCTGCAGTATCAGGTCTACTATGACGACGTGGACGATCTCGATACTGTCACCAACACCGAAACCAACGGTATGCTGGTCGGCAGCTACACGACCAACATCATCAGCACGACCGTGACCGGACTGTTGCCCAACACCGCTTACTACTTCCAGGTGATCGTGCGGGACGCGGCCTTCAACAAGACAATCTATACTTCGAGCACCGGCACCACGGCGATCGACGTCACGGCGCCGACGGTCGGGGGTAGTGGGACGATTACGACCGCCAATATCGTCTCGACTAGCATGGACATCAACTGGACGAAGGCGGTCGACGACTCCTATCCCCAGGCGATGCTGACGTATGCCGTCTGTCAGGCCACGGCTGCGGCGACGATCAATTCGATCGCCAACTGCGAAGCCAATGCCGTCGGTGGGGCAGGCACGTACGTCACGAACATTGCGACCAAGACGGTGACGGGGTTGACTCCGAACACGACTTATTACTTCAACGTCGTTGCGCAAGACCCAGCCGGCAATAAGTCCCTGTATACCGTCAAATCGCAAGCGAGCGCTTTGGATGTGACGCCTCCGACGCCGGGCAACAGCGGCACGTTAGGCCTGACGCTGGGTACGACCACGGCGATCTTGACGTGGACCAAAGGCACGGATGACTCGTGGGCGGCGAGCATGCTTCAATATGAAGTGTGTTTCCATGCCGTCACCGACACCTTGACGAGTCCCACGAACTGCGAAGCGGCAAACTTCGGTTCCTACGTAACGGACAACGCCACGGCGACCGTTACTGGTCTCAGTGCTTCGACCCTCTACTACTTCAACGTAGTCATGAAGGACCCTTCGGCCAACAAGGCGATCTACACTTCAATCAGTGGCACGACCGGTAACGACGTAACGGCACCGACGGTCGGCGGCGGTGGTACCATTACTTCGTCGGGCATTCTGGCGGACTCCGTGACGCTCTCTTGGTCCAAAGGCACTGACAACGCCTCGGCGATGGCCAACCTTCAGTATGCCCTCTATCGGTCGGCGACGAACAACCTAACGACGGACGCCGCGACAGTGCAAGCGAACGGCACCCTGGTGCAGGCCTTCACCTCGGATATTGCGACTGCCAACTCGTCTGGCCTGCAGCCGTCGACCGTGTACTACTACAACGTCGTGATTCGTGACGAAGCGTTGAATCAAAGCATTTACACGCAAATGAGCGCGACTACCGCGGCCGATACGGTCGCTCCGACCGTCGGCACGCCCACGATCAGCCTTAGCGCGAGAACTTACAACTCGATCAACCTGTCGTGGACGGTGGCGACGGACGATTTCACTCCCGGCGCGAGCCTGCAATACGAAGTGCGTCAGTCGGCCAGCAATAACATCTCGACGGTCGCCAACGCCGAAGCGAACGGTACGATTGTCAGGGCCTATACCGCGAACTCGACGACGGCAAGCATTACTGGCCTTTTGCCGACCACGGATTACTACTTCAACGTCATCGTCAAAGACAACGGCGGCAACAAGTCGAGCTACACGACGAAATTGCAACGCACGGTGTCCGCGGTGCACATGGCTTATGCCGACACGACGTCGACCGAGCTTGACTTGATGTACGGTACGAACAAATCCGGCGCCTTCGCCTTCGAAGACGTAGACACGGCGGGTGGTACCTACAACCAGCTCGTTCTGGACAGCAACCTGAAGCCGCACATCGTTTACTGTAACGGTACGACAGCGAGCGGTACGATCGTCAAGTACACGAACAGGATTTCCGGAGCTTGGGCGACGCCCAAGACGATCTTCACGGGTACTTGCTCTTATGTATCCGCAGCCTTAGACCCGGTGACCAACAAGGTCTATGCTTCAATGTATGCCGCCTCGACGAGCTACCGTGACCTCTATTATGCTTACCAGTCGGCCGCATCGACGTCCGGCAACACCGGTACTTGGGTGATCGCCAATACCACAGGTACCGTCGGCCTGATCGAGGCGACCAACCGGGCTGGCCAGTACAACGCCATTGTCTACGGATCGGACGGCAAGGTGCATATCGCTCACAATGAGTCGACCAACGGCGACTTGCGCTACGCCGAGGGCAATCCGACGGACGCGACGCCTTCGACGTCGTGGAGCTTTGCCAGGATCGACGGTGACGGTACCACCTCGACGACTCCCGCGAATATCGTGGGTACGTATGCTTCCATGGCGCAGGACAGCGCTGGCAAGATGCACGTCGCTTACTACGATACGACGAACACCAACTTGAAGTATGCAACCAACGCCTCGGGCTCTTGGGTGACTTCGACCATCGACTCGACGTCGGCGGCCAGCACCGGTAACTATACGGCCATTGTCGTCGACGCCAGCGACACGATCCACATCATTTACAAGAACAACTCGCTCGCCGACTTGTATTACATCAAGAAACCCAGCGGCGGCTCATGGAGCGCGCCGGAAGGTGTCGACGTGTCGGCGACGATCTCCTACGGTACTTACTTGTCGATCGCCTCTGGTAGCGACGGCTTGATACATATGGTTGGGTACGACTCGACGTCGAACGCCGGTGACATTCGCTACATATATGGCTCGTCGGGAGCTTGGACCAAGGCGACGTTGACCGGTGGGGTCCAAGCCAACACAACCGGTAAGTGGCTAACCATCAAAGCGGAATGAAATGCGGCGCCTGATTTTCACGTAGGGACTTTTACCACTGCGGCAAATCAGACCTACACGCAGTCGTTCGAAGAGGCTCAGGCGCAAGCGATGGACATCGCTTCGCCGGGCCTCTTTCAGCTCAATCCGGCCGTCGCCGATGCGCCTGGCAGGCTGGATTCGGCGCCGCCTTGCCCCGGATGCGGTCGCCTCGCCCGGTTGAACGACGACTCACTCCGATTGCTGGTTCCACGGCTTCATCTTGGAGCAGGCAAAATTTGCCGACGCCAAAGATTCTGGCAGTGAATCGTCTATAGATATGATCGACGAAGCGCCTTTGCCGTTTGCCACTCGCCTCAACCTGTTCGTCGACCGCTATTCGACTGGCGGCAACCAGTCGTACCCCCACCTAACGACGAGGTTTTGTGACGACGAGGTGGCATTGGTCGCCGCCCTCAGCTTACTCGCCTTGGGTTGCTAGGAAGAAAATACCCATTTAGACCAACACTTTAGATCTCAATGTCGCTACCGATACGAAGCTGACTCAGACCGTTTGGTTTCATTTCGGGAGCAGCGCTATGTCACGCCGCGAAAAGTTGATAGCTGAGACCCCGTCCCTCAACGGCGAATTGAACGACCTCGTCCAAGCCAACCGGGCGGCCGAAATTCAAGTCGACGTGGCGTTGATGCGTCACCACCGCGACGCCGAAGCCCAAGCCGCGCAGGATGCTTTGGTGACAGGCTTCGTCAAGGAATTGGTGGCCCGGGAACTGGCCGCCGGCGAAGCGCTTGCCGCGCGTTTGCTGGAGCACGAGAAAAGCAGCCAAGCGCGCCGCCTCGCTGACCGTTTGAAGGCCGAAGAACTCGCCGCGAACGCCCGGCTGACCGAGCGCGCCAACGCCGAACGCCTCGAATCTGAGCGCCGCGTCCAGCGGCAAGTTCAGCTCGAACGCCTGCAGGCGCAAAACCGGCACACGGAACGCCTCGTCCAAGAAGAACGCGCCGCACGCGAACGCTTCGAAGCCCAGCGTGCGCAAGAAGCGGAAGACGCGAGTGAACGCCTCGTTTCGATTCGACAAGAAGAGGTCACGGCGGCGGAACAGCGTGGCGGCAGGCGCCTCGTCGACGAGCGCCGCCTTAAAGACGAAACAAGGTCCAGACTGTTGGCGCACGAGGAGCGCCAAGCCCAAGCGCGGCTCGAAAAATTGCAAGCTCAAGAAGACGACGCCGCGAACGAACGAGTGGCGCAAATGCAAGCCGCCGAGCGCAAAGAGTCCGACCAGCGGACGACGCAGCAGATCCGCGTCGAGCTGCAAGCCTCCGCCGCTCGCGTGCAGCAGCGCCAGGACGCCGAGCGCCGCGATTCGGCCACCCGCGTCGACGTGTTGAAGGAAGAAGAGGCCGTCGAAGCGGCCAGGCGACTAGAAGAGGTAGCGGCCCGGGAAGAACGCGACCTCGCTCAATTCCATTCCGAGCTCGTCGCGCGCGAGAAGGTCGAAGCCAAGCAACGCCTTGCCGAGCGCGTCCTCGCCGAATGCAACGACTCGAAGCAACGCTTCGCCGCGCGTCGCCACGATCTGGTCCAAGAGAGCGCCGTCCGCGTCGCGGCCTTCGTCGAAGCGGAAAATGCCGAAGCCGATCGCCGGCTCAACACCCGTCTCGGAGAAGAAGACGCGGTCATCACCGCGGAGCGCCAAGTCAAGATGGCCGCCGAAGCCGACGCCCAAAAACTACGATTGACCAAGGCCCTGCAGCGAGAAGAGGTCGAGGCCGAAGCCCGCCTCGTCGCGCGCCGCGAAGCCGAGGCCCAAGCCGCCTCTCGTCGGGCCGGGGAAGCGCGCGATGCCGAAGCCGAACCGGCCAAACTCAGAGTCGCCCAACGACTCGCCGCGGAGCAGGCCGCCGCCGACTCGCGCCAAGCAGCCGTGCTCGACAGAGAGCATGCGGCCGCGAAGGAGCGTCTGCGCTCGAAGCTGCTCGACGAGGAACGCGCCTCGGTGGAGCGCGTCGCCGCTCGCCAAACGGAAGAGCGCCAAGCTCAACAAAACCGCGCCAGCGTCACCGTTGAACGGGAGCAAAAGGAAGCGGAGCTGCGCTTGAAGAAGCGTTTGGCCGACGAAACCCAGGCCAGCGCAACGCGGGTTGCGCATGCGGCAGGTGACGAAGAACAGCAGTCGCGCCTGCGCCTGCGCGAAGCTTGGAAAAACGAAGAGCTGCTCGGCAAGGAGCGTGTCGGCGCGGCCTTGCACGAGGAAGCGGCCTTGGCCGCGGCCCGTCAAAAGCAGCTGCTTGCTATTGAAGCTTCGGATGCGGACGCGCGCCGCCGTACTCAGGTCGCCAAGGAGCAGGATGCGGCCGCCGAACGGCTGGGACGGGCTTTGTCCGCGGAACGCGCCGCGACCAAAGAGCGCGTCGAGCAAGCCATTGCCAACGAAAACAAAGAGGGCGAAGCCCGCCTCCGCGCCGCTGTCGTCGAAGAGGAGCGCGTCGCGGCGCTCCGTCTCAAAGCTCAACTCGCTGAAGAAGAGTGTCTGGCGCGCGAGCGCCGCCGTCACGCCGACCATGGTGCCGTGAAGAGCGCCCAAGAACGCCAATGCGCTCGCCTCCGGGACGAAGCTCTGCTCGTTCAAGAACGGTTGCGCTCGGCGCTCGACGAGGAAAACCAAGAGGCGGACGCCCGCCTCAGGACGCAGCTCGCGGAAGAAGACAAGGCCGCTTCGCAACGCCTGGCTAAAGCTCAAGAAGAAGCCCAACGCGCTGCCGAACGTCGCCTGGCGAAGCGCCTGGAAGCCGAGCAGCTCGAAGCCGTGGCGCGCCACGAAGCCCGTCTCGCCGACGAAGCGCGGCAAATCTCTGAGCGTCAGCGTGCGCTGCAAGATGACGAGGCCCGGCAGGCCGCCGATCGCCGGCGCGGCGCCGAGGGCGCCGAGCAGCGGGCCGCGGCAGAGCGCCAGGGACGCCAAGCGAAGGAAGAGGCTGACCGAGCCGCTGAACGATTGAGAGCGCAATTGGCCGAAGAAGCTCAAGCCGCTGCTCTTCGCCTTGCCGCCCGTCTTGCTGACGAAGAGACCGCCGCCGCTGGGCGCCTGGCAAAAGGTCTTGAGGCCGAGGCCTTGGTCACGAAGGCCCAGGCCGCCGAGCGCCTCGAAAGCGAGCGCCGAAGCGCCGAGGCTCGCCTGGTCGCTCGTCTGAAAGACGAAGAGAAGGCCGCGACGCAGCGCGCCAAAGCCGCCGCTGAAGACGAAGAACGCCTGATGGTTCGTCGCCTAC
>JAYWBY010000096.1:0-6697 GCA_043781115.1 Pseudomonadota bacterium | reverse complement strand
TCGCCGAGGATTTGGCTTTCCGTCTCGACGACGTAAAAGCCCGGACCGCCCAAGTCGAGGCCCATCACTTCGAAGGCCTTGCCGTCCTTCTGCCCGAGCTTCAAGTCGCCGAGCCGCACCGTGTCCTTGCCGAGCGTCAGCTTCGGGTCGAAGGACGCGCCCTTTTCGCCCGGTCCGAACACCGAGTCTTCGCGCCCGACCCGCGCCAACTTGTCGAGCCAAGCCAAGACGTCGGTGACGTCGCTCTTCGGAATGCGAAACCACTGGCCCTTTAACCGGTCGTACCAGCGTTTCAAAAGATTCTTGTCCGCCGCCCGCGGCACGGGCACGTAGCGACGGGCTTTGACGTTGGCTTCGACGTTGCGCACCGTGATCGGCAAGAGCGGCTTGACGTTGGCCTCCAATATGCCGAAATTTGCGGCAAACTTGACCAAGGGCGGGTAGCCGGCGGTCTTGAATTTCATGGGGAAGAAGCGGGCGTTGCTGAGCGTTCGCCCGGTGTCGTCCTTAAAATCGGCCGGAACGCGCAGTTCGAGCTCGGCCTTGGCCGGCAGCGGGCCGTCGAAGTTGACGTCCCAGACGTTGGACTCGTGATCGCTGCGCTCCCCCCGTTTGCCGACGGGCTTGCCGGCTTGGTCGACGAGCTGGACTTTATCGGCGTAAGCTTGCGGCACGTCGGCGCTGAAGTTCAGATGCACGCCGCTGACCGGCGTGCAATCCGCCTGGGCGTTCTCTCGCTCGCAATCGAGGCGCGCGGTGAAGGGGCTCCTCACCTCGTATTCCCAAACCTGGGGGTCCGACCGTCTGATTCCTTTGGCGGTCGCCACGCCGGCGCCGAGCACGAGTTTCACCTTTTTTCCGGGAGGGAGATTCTGTAACGGTCGGACGATCACCGTCCGCGCCAGCTCCTCGGGCTTCGGCGGCTCGCGGTACTTGAAATGGGCCTTCAGCACGGCCTCGCGCAGGGCGCCCGTAACGAGGTCGATCTGGACCTTGTTGGCGACGCCGGGAACGTGGAAATAGGCGAATTTCTTCAAAGCGGCGGAGTCGTAGTCCGAGTTCAAGGTCAGGACGAAGGCCGCGTCTTCGTTGGCTGTGCTCGACGGATCGGAGTCCATGATCGTCGGGCCGCCGCTCGAAAAGGCGAAGGTTGCCTTGCCCGTCAATTTCGAGCCGTCGAGTCCTCGCAGCGCCGGATTGACCGTCAAAGAGCAACTAACGCCAGCCGGCAAATCATGGAGGAAGTCGAAAATCCAATGCTTGTCGTCGATAAAGCGGCCTTGGCCCCTGCCCTGGCAGCTATTGGCGCTGAAGGGCGCGGGCCCGCCCGTCGGGTCGCCGAAGGCCACCATCGGCGTGCTGAATTCGACGCTGATTTGGCGAATGGCCGGGCTCTCGGTCGACGGACTAAACTCGTTGACCGTGAAAGCCCGCGCCCCCGTCGCGATTCCCGTGGCTCCGGCGACGAGAAGTATCGGCAAAGCTCCGCGCATAGGGTCCATCCTCGGCAAGTTCGGCTACGGTCGCGCCATTCGATAATAAAAAAATTCTTCGGGGTCGCCACTCAGGCGCATCAACAGGCCGCACTGCGGGCAACTGATCGGCGCCAGCATCACCGAATTGCCGCTGATCGACACCTGGCTCGAGAGCGTCAATGACTCGATCTCCGTCTTGCACGACCCGCATTCCATCGGCAGGAAGAGCGACTTGATCACGGCCGGATCGGCCTTGGGCCCGAGCAGCCGCGGGATCTGGTTGATCGCGTCGATCAGCACCCACGGGCACTCGTGATATTCAAAGCGAGCATCATTGCGGCTCTGGACCAGCGACAGCATTTTCGAGACGCCGACGCTGTTGATGCCGGTGAGTTTGGCGAAGTTGAGGCGCACCACGCCGACGGTTTGGCTCAAGGCGGCAAGGCTCGTTTCCTCGCTGATCTTGCCGTTGATGTAATAGGTGCCGTCCCGCTGCTCGATGAAGTTTGCCGACTTTTGCGCTGTCATTTTGGCTTGGTCCTGCATTGAGCGATGTAGGTCTTAGTGCCAAAGAGCCATTTCTCCTTGACTTCCACTTTGGCGTCCGCCTTATTCGCGGTGGGCCAATCGAGGCGTAAGGCGCCGTCGAATGTCGCGCACGCGTAGCTGCCCGCATCCATTTTCCTGAAGCAATGCCCGTGCACGCCTTGATCGACCTCGTTGACTTCTACCCGGACCGTCTTCTCTTCGGTAATTGTCTCGGGCAACGTCGGTTCGCCGTCGTCGTCTTCCTGCTCCTCCGCCCGCGCGTCGGCGAGATCCTGCGCAGTCAGTTGGACCTCCGTGATGGTCATGACTTGGTGCGGTGCACCGGCCTCGCCTTTGCAAACATAAAGGGCACGCTCGTCGCCGTCGTCCTTGGCTTCGGTGGCCGGGGCCTCCGTCACGCACGCCGTGGCGAGCGCCAGCGGCATCAGCGCCGTAAAGATGGTCAGCATTTGGCGTCCAAATCTCCGAAGCATCGCAGATCCTCTTCTTCCAGATAAGGCAGGTCAGTGCGCCTGAGCGGTGTTCGTCGCGATCAGTCCGAGTACATGGTCCCAAAAAAGCGTGTGTTTGCTGAATTTCCGCGATTCGTCCCGGTAGCGCCCCTCGAAGGTAAACGCCAAGGCTCCGAACTTCGCGTAGTAGTAGTCCTTCGACGTCCCGCGCGGGTGGTAGCCCAACACTTGGCCCGTCGGCCCGAAGTTATAGGCAGGGTCGATGTCCTGTTGCATCAAATGGGCGATGCGTTCGTGGCGGGTCAAATCTTCCGGCGGCAGCGGGTCGTCGGTGTAGGCCCATGGAAACAGCAGGGAGCCGTCGCAGCAGTGGTAGTCGATGGACACCGCCAAGCGGAGTCCATGGCGGGCGACCTCGGCGCCGATGACCTCGGCCGCCGCGCGACTCTCGGGTTCGAGAAAGTGGGCCTCTTGAAATTTCGCTTCGCCCGGTAGCACCAAGTCGAAGTCACGGTTCAGGTCGGCGCCGTGGCTGTTGTCGCGCTTGCCGTGGTCGTAGCCATCCGGATTCATGATCGGAATGACGTAAAGCACGCCGCCCTTGGCGAAGAAACGGGCGACGCCTGGGCTAGTGTCCCGCGCGGAGAAGAACCATTGCGGCAGGCGGTCCTCGATGTGCAGGTATTCGTTGCCGTGTGTCGCACCGGTGATCAGGACGGCCGGACGTAGCAAGCCATCGACCGCCAGCGCTGGGTTCTGCAGTTTGACCAGCCGGAGCGGTCGACCTTCGGGCGTCATCCCATAGTCGATTGCGTTGATCCAGCCCGGATGGCGCCGCGCCAGATTGCCGAGTGAATCGTAAATTGCCTGATAAGGCGGACGAGGCACGCCCGAACTCGTCAACCGAGAATCGGTCTCGGCCTCCCCGGGCGCGCCGGCGCCCACGATGCACGCGATGCTGCAAAGAACGGCGAACGTCCGGTGGCCGACGAGCATCAATCACCCGAAGAGACTTGGCGAAAAGGCGAAAAAAACTGGCGAAATCTTATCTCGAACGGTATAGAAAAATTACCCCTGTGTCAATGCGTGGAGCCAAGCCTTAGCCTCCCGAAAAGACGGAGGGTTTCGCGGAAATTTAGGAAGGCTTCATGACTCCCGAACGGTCTCCTTTGCAAGCTTGGACGGCCCCGGGGTGGGCGGCCGTAGCGCTGGCTGATTTCCCGGCGTTCTTGCAAGACCACGCGGCCTGCGAACGCAAGGCCGCGGCGGCGTGTCTGTCCCTGGTCGGCAAGTACAGCGAGCATCCCTTTCTCGTCGAGCCACTGGTTAGCCTGGCGCGCGAGGAGCTCGAGCACTTTCAACAGGTGTTTCGCTTGTTGACGAAGCGCGGCATCAAGTTGGCGCTCACCGACAAGGATCCGTACGTCAAGGCGCTCTTGGCCAAAGCACGGCACGGCGACGACGAGCATTTGGTCGACCGACTGGTGATCTCGGCCCTGATCGAGGCGCGGAGTTGCGAGCGTTTCGAGCTCGTGGCGGCCGAGATAAAAGACCCCGAACTCGCCGATTTCTACGCGACCCTGGCGCGCGCCGAAGCCGGCCATCATAGGGTATTTCTTCGCATCGCCGAGCGCTTTTTCGCGCCCGCGGTCGTCGCCGCCGCGCTGAACCGCCTGGGCGCAGCGGAAGCCGAGATCATGCGTGCCGTGGTATGGCGACCCGCGGTGCATTGAATGGCGGGGGCTTCTGCGCTATTGTCACGCTTTAGTGGTCCAAACGCCGCCGGGGCGGCGGTCGACGAGGTAGCGTGAGCCGAGACTTAAATCCCGCGCCGTTGATCAGCGGCGACAAGACGAAGGCCCTGATCGTCGGCGTGCTCGCCAGCGGCGAAGAAGACCACTTGGCGGATGACTTGAATGAGCTGGAGCAGTTGCTGCTGACTCTCAAAGTCAAGGTGCTGGGCCGCGTCGTTCAACGTCGCCAAAAGCTCAACCCGAAGTGCTTGCTCGGCGAAGGCAAGGTCGCAGAGATCCGCCAGATGGCGCTCGACTTGGGCGCCGGCCTCGTCGTCTTCGACCGCATGGTCTCGGCGCCACAGGTGCGCAACCTCGAAACGATGACCGGCTGCGAGATCCTCGATCGGACCGGCGTCATTCTCGAGATCTTTGCCCGGCACGCCCGCACGACCCAGGCGAAGACTCAGGTCGAGATCGCGAAACTCGAATACATGCTGCCGCGCCTCGCGGGAGCATGGACGCACTTGGAGCGCCAAAGGGGCGGTGGCGTCCAGCGCGGCATGGGCGAAAAGCAAATCGAAGTCGACAGGCGGCGGGCCCGGGAGCGCATCTCGCGCCTTTCGAAGCAGCTGGAGAACTACCGAAAAGATCGGCAGAACCAGCGCAAAGCGCGGCTCAGCGAGCTCAAGGTCGCCCTCGTCGGCTACACCAACAGCGGCAAGACCTCCATCATGAACGCAATGACCAAGGCCACGGTGCAAGCCGAGGACGTTTTGTTCGCCACCCTCGACTCGAACGTCAGGACGCTCGACCCGACCACCCGGCCGAAGATCCTCTTGAGCGATACCGTCGGTTTCATCCGGAATTTGCCGCATGGGCTGGTCGAGTCGTTCAAGTCGACGCTCGACGAAGTGCTCGCGGCGGACTTGTTGATCCACGTCGTCGACGTCGCGCACCCGAACTACCGGACGCAGATGCAGACGACCGAGGACGTTTTGCGCGAGATCGGCGGCGGCGACATCCCGATGTTGCTCGTCTTCAACAAACTCGACAAAGTTGCGGACCCGGTGCTGCCAAAGATCCTGCGCGCGGCCTACCGGCACAGCGTCTTCGTCTCGGCGCACTCGGAAGAAGACATGGGGAAGCTCAGGCGCCACGTCTTCAAATACTTCGAAGAGAACTTGATCCAAGCCGTCTTGAGCGTCCCCGCCGACGACCAGGCGCTGCTCTCTCTGATCTACAAGTCCTGTTTGATCCTGAAGACGGACTTCAGCATCCAGGACGAAGCCCGTTTCGAGGTCCGCGTCGCGCCGGCCGTGTTAGCGAAGCTACACGCCCACGTCGTCTCGGTGGCCGAAGGACCCTTTCAAGGATTGACCCCATGAGTCTCATCAAGCTCGACGCCCGCTTTTACCCCGAAGAGTTGCAGAAGGCCGCCGACGCGCTCAGGCCGCGCGCCGTCGACGCGTTGAACGAGTTGCGAGACGGAACTTGCGCCGGCCACGAGTTCACCGGCTGGTTCGACTGGCCGAAGCGGCAAGGATTGACCTTGGCGAAGGAAGTGAGCCGCTACGTCTCGGGCCTCGACGTCTTTTCCGACACGGTCCTGGTCGTGGGCATCGGCGGCTCTTACCTCGGCTGCCGCGCGGTCGCCGACGCTTTGTCGCACCCTTTCGCCGCTTTTCTCGGCAAATCCGGCAAGAATCCACGGAGGCCGCTCCTTGCTTATGCGGGGCAGCACCTTTCCGAGGCGGCGCTCGTCGAGACTCTGGACCTGCTGGAAGAGCGCCAGCCGATCATCAACGTCATCAGCAAGTCCGGCACCACGACCGAGCCGGCGGTGGCGTTTCGCATCGTCCGGGCTTATATGGAGAAGCGCTTCGGCAAGGCCGAGGCCGCGCGCCGCATCATCGCGACGACCGACGGCAAGAAGGGCGCCCTGCGCCGCTTGGCCGACGAGCACGGCTACAAGACCTTCACCGTCCCGGACGACATCGGCGGCCGCTACTCGGTGCTGACCGCCGTCGGGCTTTTGCCGCTGGCGCTCGCCGGCTTCGACGTCGAACGTCTGGTGAAGGGAGCCGACGACCAATTCCAAAGCTTGCTGCGCGGCGACGCGGGCGCGCACCCGGCGCTTCGCTATGCGACGTTGCGCCAAGCCGCCTACCAAGCCGGCAAACGCATCGAGCTCCTGGCTTATGGCGAGCCGAAGCATGCCAGCCTGGTCGAGTGGTGGAAGCAGCTTTTCGGGGAGTCCGAAGGCAAGCAAGGACAAGGGCTTTTTCCCGCGGGAATCTCCTATACCACCGACCTCCACTCGCTCGGCCAATACGCCCAAGACGGGTGCCGCAACCTGATCGAGACTTTTCTGTCGATCGACGACGTCGCCAGCCATGACGCCTCGGCCGTCGAGCGCCGCCTGCGCGTCCCCACCACTGGCGACGACACCGACGAGTTGCGTTACCTCGAAGGCCAATTCATCGGC
>JAYWBY010000095.1:0-6726 GCA_043781115.1 Pseudomonadota bacterium | reverse complement strand
GATCGTGCCGCCAATTGCCGCCGTGCTCGAGGCTGGCGCGCCTGCGGGATCGTCGACGGCGATCGTCCGGGAGACCCTGGGCAAGTCGACTGAATAGTCGAATCCGTAGGGTAGGCTGCCCCCTAAACCAAAACCCGCCGAATTGGTTAAGCCGCGCGACGAAGCGACTTCGGTCTTGTTCATGGTCTCGGTCGTCGCCGCGTCGATCTTTGGGGCCGGCAAGAGTTTGTCGAAGAAGAGACCGTATTTTTCCAGCGCCGTATCGCGTTCCTTTTGGGCGATCATGACAGCGTTGCCCTGGGCCAGGATGATCCGGTGCAGCTCCGCGCGCCCGAGCAAGTGGACGCCTTCCGGCACCTGATAAAGATCAATCTCTTTGACCTTCTGCCGATAATTGTCCTCGGCCGTGGCCGAAGCGCCGCCCGCCGTTTGCGCAACCGCGCCTCCGGCGCTCGCTCCGCAAGCCAACATGAGTGACATTTTTATGTACCAAAACTTCAAACTCACATCCTTATGCTCGGTGATTACTTGATGAGCACCCGATCACCGTCGGCTAGTCCCTTGACCACTTCGATCTCGGTGTCGGATTTCAGACCCGTCTCGACGGAGCGCGGGTCGCTGCCGCCGCCCAGGGCGTCGGCGACGACGACGTAGCTTTTGCCGTCCTGTACTTTGATGGCGGCAAGCGGCACGACCAACGCCTTGTCGCGGCTGCCAAACTCGATTTCGGCGTTGCCTTGGAAGCCTTCGCGGATCTCGTCGTCTCCCGAAGGAAAGCCGATGGCGACGTCGAACTCCTTGAAAGGCCCGTTCGCCGGTGCCGCCAATGGCGTCGTGCTGATTTGCGTGATCCGGCCGCCAAAAAACTTGCCAGGGAAGGCGTCCAGGCGAACCTTGGCCGTCATTCCCGATTTGACGCGAACCAGGAAGACTTCATTGAGGCGGATCCACAGCGCCAGGTGCGACGGGTCCGACACGACGGCCAAGACGTTGCCGGACGACACCTTGTTCGAGCCCTGCAGCGACACGACCTCGCTGGCGACGCCGTCGAGCGGTGCGAGGATGTTCGCGGCCTGCTGCTGGGCGTCGATCTCGGCGAGTTCCCGGGCCGTCTTTTGCGCATCGAGCTCTTTAGTCTTGAGGTCAGTCTTGGCGTTCTCGAACTCTTCCGCGGCTTTTTCATAGTCCGTCGCCGCCACTATGCCCTTTAGGAACAATTGGTGCTTGCGCTCGAGGTTGCGCTCCAGGTTGCGAAACTTCAAAGACGAGGACTTCTGCTGCAGTTCGCTGGTCTTCTTCCGGTCGACGATTTCCAGACGTTTCTTCTTCGTCTCGGTGACGTCGACGGCGATCAGCAGGGTGCCTTTTTTGACTTTTTGGTAGTCTTGGACGGCGACCGAGGCCACCTGCAGATCGCGATCGGCCCGAAGCTCCGTCCGCCGCTCCGAACGGACGACTCCCGCCACGGATACCTTATCGACGAGTTCGCCTCGACGGGCCGGGACGAAGGAGGTGGCGGCGTCGGCCTCCGACAGCGCCTTCTGTTCTCTGTGGCAGGACGCGACGAAAAACGCCAAGGTCAAGACTAACAGCGCCCGCGGGCCAATTTGCATTTTTGAATTCGTCATCGAACTATCCCCGCAAAGCTTCGAAAGGGTCCAGCTTCGACGCGCGCATGGCGGGCGCCATGCCGAAGACCAAACCCGTCATGCACGCCGAACCGAGCGCCATCAGCACGATCGCCGGTGAAATGCTCGCATCCCACTGCCCCATCAAAGACGCGACTTTTTGCCCGAACAAGACCCCCACCAAAATTCCGACGATGCCGCCCAACAGACAGAGCAGCATCGATTCGGCCAGGAATTGCGTGAAGATCTGGCGCGTCCGCGCGCCGACTGACTTGCGGATGCCGATCTCCCGCCGTCTTTGCGTGATCGACAGGAGCATGATGTTCATGATTCCTACGCCACCCGTCACCAAGCTGATCGACGCCAGCACTATGCCGACGAAGTTCTGCTTCTCCCAGATCTTGCGGGTGCTCTCGAGCGCCTCACGGGCGTCGCTGACGTTCACGTCGTCGCCAGGGCCTTCGCTCAGAAGTACCTTCAGGCCCGCCTTGACCTTCGTCGAGTCTTCGTCATTGCGCAGTTTGGCGACGAGCGTCGAGCGCAGGGCTCCTTGTCTGGCGAGCTTTGGTCCGAGAAGCAGCGGCAAATAGACGGCACTATCGTTTTGGGCGCTGGCGCCACCCTTTTCTTTCAGCACGCCGATCACTCGAAACGTCAAAGGCTTGTCGAGGATCATCAAATGAACGTAGTGGCCTATGGGGTTTTCCTGACCGAACAGGTCGACGGAGGCCTTGGAGCCGAGCGCCATGACCATTTCCCGGGACCGGTCCTCGTCGCGCGTGAACGGCCTGCCTTTGACGAAGGTCAGTGCGTTGACGTCGAAGTAGCCGTTTTCGACGGCCAAAACCGGCGGCGTCGCCGCGTTGGCCCCGGCCCGCGCCGCCGCGCTGCCCAAAGTGTAGATGAGCGCCGACTCCTTCACGTCCGGTAGATAGCTCATCGCGCGCTGGCGTTCGACAGCCGACAGGCGCGACGCTTGGGCCCCGGTTCGGGTGGCGTAAATGACGTTGGTACCAAGTTTTTTGATCTCGCTCCTGACGTATGCCGCGGCACCCTCGTTGCTTGAAAGCGTGGCAATGACCGCGCCCGTCCCGAAGACGATGCCGGAAACGGTCAACGCCGACCTGAGCTTGTTGACTCTGAGGTTGGTCAAGGCGAGGCGGAGCATGGTCATGGCCGGCATCATTGCCATTCGGGTCCTTCAGAAGATTTAGTTACCAAAGTAGTGATTTGACGACGTCTCCGGCCGCGAGGCCTTCCTTGATCTCGACTCTCTCGGCATCGCGCAGCCCGAGTTTGACGTTGCGCGCCCTCCAGGTGCCGTCGGCCGAAGCGACCTGGACCGTGGTCTTCGCCGCGGCGATTTGGACGGCGGACCAGGGAACGTAAAGACCGGCGACCGGGCTGCCGATAGGGATCTCGACGCGCATGAGCGTGCCCTGGGTCAAAAGAGGCCCGGGCTTGGAAAATTCGATGCGCACGAGGTAGGCGGGAATGCCCTCTTTGGCGAGGGTGGGCGCCGGGCCGATGTTGACGACCTTGCCGGGCAAAGACTCGTTGGTGCTCTCGAAGACGACGGTCGCCGGCTTGCCGGCTCTGACGCCTCGGAGCTGCGTGTCGAGTGCTAGACAGGTCACGACGTAAACTCCAGGGCGATCGATCCGCGCGATCGTCTGCCCTTGGTTGGCAAGGTAGGAACCGGAAATATTGTTCGGGTCGACCAGGATCTGACTGACGACGCCGTCGATCGCGGCATAGTAGTTGGCGGACCGGAGGTTCGTTTCGATCTCATTGGCGGCACGTTCCAGGCTTTCGATGTCCTTGCGCGCGCCGCGAGTACTGGATTCGGCGTCGACCATCGCGACTTCGTGGGTTTCGAGGGTCGAGGCCGAAACGATGCCCTTTTCCACCAGCTCGCGGGTCCGCGCGTATTGCTTTTTGGTTTGCATCTCGCGAGCCATGATCTGCTTCAAATTGGCCTTGGCGAACAGGATCATCTGTCGGTAGTAGTCGGCGTTGCCGGCCAAATAGGTCGAATCCGCCTCGGCGAGCAGGTCTCCGGCCTTGACCCGGTCGCCGAGATGGACGGCGACTTTCTTCAGCAAGGCCGTCCACACCACGCTGCTCAGCGCCCAGTCCTTGGTCTCCATAGACCCGGACAGCACCACCGTCCGCGAACGCTCGTCCCGGGCAACCTTGAAGGTGACGTACTGAGGTCGCGCCGCCAAGGGCGACGCCAAAAGGGCCAGGGCCAGGCCGAGCCATAAGTTTTTTCGCGGAAATTCGATGGCGGGTCCTCGCGGGGGTACTTAAGCTGATTTCGGTATCGCATCCAGGGGTGACGCGATGTCGGCGGAAACTTCTGTTTCGTCTTGAGCTTCGTCCAGGATCATGCGGATTTGCACGGCGGTAGGCAGGGCCTTACGGGCGCAACGGCCGAGCGACCGCACGAGCTGCTTGCTGACCATCTCGTCCTTTTCGGAGTTCGCCAGCTCGATTAAAAGCAGACTGGAAGGCAGGTCTTCGAAGTTGCCGAGCGCCCAGGCGCCCGCGGCGCGCATCAGCGACGTCGACGAATTGAGCATGGACGAAGCGGCGCGGAAGCACGACTCCGGGTTGACGCGCCTGAGCGTCACGGCTGCCGTCGACCGGACGCGATGGTGCTTGTCGTCGAGGCGAGCCTCGAGAGCCTCGGCCGCGGGCCCGCGGTACTCGGGGTCGTCGAGGTAGATTCCGAGGGATTCGACGGCGTTGGCACGTACGCGCGGGATCGGGTCGGTCGCGGACAGTTCTAGCAGGCGCGGGATGAACTCCCGCGCCTTCCAATAGCCGACCAAGGCCACGGCCGCCGCGCGCACCCGCTCATCTGGGTCGGAGAGACAATTGCGGATCGGGTCCTCGCCGACGAACAAGAGATTCGGCTCGAGCTTCGAAAGGCGCGAAATAGCGAGAAAGCGCACCCAGGCGTTTTCGTCGGCCAAACCGGCAACGAAAAAGCCGAGCGCGAAATCCTGGCTCGTGGCATTGCAATTCTTGACGATTTCGGCGCGCACGGCCCAATGCTCGTGCTTGAAGAGACGCATGACTTGCCGGTTGAGACTACTGTCGTTGTAGCCTAGCAGCGCTTTGCTTGCTTCGATCAGCGTGTCGATGCTCGACGACTGGTCGAGCAACAGACGCAGCTCGGCGACGTGATCGACGACGGGGCTTTTCTTGGTATGTTGGATGATTTGCCACATGCGGTTGACGGAACCTTCGGCAGTGCTCCGGTCGGATTCCAAAATACCGACGGTGAACGCCTCCACGAACTCGTCTTTGACGATCATGCCGTCCATGATGTGGAGAATGCGCTTCGAAAAACGAGCGTGGGCGTCGGAATGCGTCACCTGCACGATTGTCCGCCCAGCCATGCTCAGGCGCTGAAGCAGCGACATGATTTCAAAACTGGTCTTGGCGTCCAAGGCGCCCGTGGCTTCGTCGGCAAAGATCAATTTCGGGTCGTTGGCCAACGCCCTAGCAATCGCAACCCGCTGCTTTTGGCCACCGGAAAGCATGTTGGGCAGGTGGTTCAGTCTGTGACCGAGTCCCATTTGCTCGAGCAGGTGCGCGGCCCGCTCCCGGCGTTGGCGGGGCGGCACGCCGGCGTAGACGAGCGGCATGGCAACGTTGTCGACCGCCGAGACGCCGTCGAGCAAGTTGAAGTCCTGGAAAATGTAGCCGATCGTCCGGCCGCGCACGTCGGCCATCTGATCTTGCGTATACCGGCTCACATCCTCGCCGTTCAGCCGAAAGGTGCCGGAGGTCGCCGAGGCGAGGCATCCCAGAATCGACGACAACGTCGTTTTTCCGGATCCCGACGGTCCCATAATAGAAACGAATTCGCCCTCGCGGATCTGCAAGTCGACGCCCTTCAATATCTTCATTTCCTGCTCGCCGGCGCGAAACGATTTGGTTATGCCTTCCATTTCAATGATGGCCATGCGCGTACCGGCGAAGGTTTTTTAGGGGAGTTAATTCCAATTTTAGCAGAACCCGCGAGGCTGCGGCAGGGGTCGAACTTACCCAGCGTGGGCGGAAAACACGGTGAAAAAAGTGCCGGGAACCCCTTGGGGCTCCCGGCGCTAGTGCGTGGACGTTCCTTCGACCCCTAGTGGGCGAAGAATTTTTGGTTTAGTAGTTGGAGACGTACTCCGTCTTGCGGGTCATCGGGGCGTGGCCGGTGAACTCGATGCCGGAGATTTCCTCGGCGTCGCCGCCCTTGGCGATCTTCCAGCCTTCGGCGAGCGTCGCGAACATGCTGGTCGCGGCGCTGTCACCGTCTTCCAGATATTCGTCGGCGTCGGAGGCGTAGTCGACCTTGTTGGCGCGGCGGCGAAGCAAGAGGCCGACCATACCAAGCATCAAGAAGCCAGCGCCGATTGCGGCGTAGCGAGCGTACTCGGCGCTGCGCAGCGGCGTTTCGCCCGTGACTTCGGCGGTGACAATGCTGTTCCAAGCGCCTTCGAACGAGGCAGGGCTATTGAATTGGTCGGCCAAGTCGGTGTAGGTCATCAGAAACTGTTTGTCTTTGCCCGAAACGAGGACGTGCATCTGCATCATCGGGTATTCGCCGATGTTGAGCGTCGAGTAAACGAGCAGGCCGTCGTTTTGACCGCGGTAGTTGAAGAACTTGTGTTCTTGGATCTGGAAGTTCGAGACGAGCGAATCAGCGCCGAAGGTTTTGATCAATTGTTCGCTGAGTTCAGCGGCGCGCTTTTCGTCGATGGGCGACGCCTGATGGATCGCGGCGAAAGTGATGTTACGTTGGTACTTCGGCTTTTCGTAGTTCGGCGCCGGGTCGCGCGGTTCGCGCATGACGACGGAAAGGGAGCCGGTGTTCGTCGACACTTCCCAACCCTTGGGCGGGGTGACGGTCAGGCCGAGGTTGTCGAGGCTCATCGGTTGACCGACGCTGACGAAGGTCTTCGACTCAACGACCGGCGCGGCGACGGCTTGGGCCGGGGCGGCTTCGGTTTTGGTCTCTTGGGGCAACGCCGTGGCCGGTTGGGCCGCGAGGTTCGTCTCTTCAAGAGCGACGGCGATGTTTGGACTCAAGAAG
>JAYWBY010000094.1:0-6757 GCA_043781115.1 Pseudomonadota bacterium | reverse complement strand
GCCAGCAGCGCCCGCTGCTCCAGTCGGGCCAGCAGCGCCAGTTGCACCGTCAGTTCCGTTCGTGCCGTTTGAGCCGTTCGTGCCAGCAGCGCCCGCTGCTCCGGTCGGACCGGCGGCGCCGGTTGCACCATCAGTTCCGTTCGTGCCGTTCGTGCCGGCAGCGCCCGACGCCCCGGTGGGGCCGGCTGCTCCGGTTGCTCCGTCAGTTCCGTTCGTTCCGGCAGCGCCCGCCGCCCCAGTGGCACCCGTGGGTCCTACTGAACCGGTAGCGCCGACTGCGCCGGCGGTTCCTGTCGCACCGGTCGGACCGGCGGCACCTGTTGCACCGTCAGTTCCGTTCGTGCCGGCGGCGCCCGCTGCGCCGGTGGGACCTGCAGCGCCTGTTGCACCGTCAGTTCCGTTCGTGCCGTTCGTGCCGTTAGAGCCGTTCGTGCCGGCAGCGCCCGCTGCCCCGGTGGGACCGGCCGCGCCGGTTGCACCGTCAGTTCCGTTCGTGCCGGCAGCGCCCGCCGCCCCAGTGGGACCAGAGGCACCAGTGGGTCCTACCGAACCGGTAGCGCCGACTGTTCCCGTTGCACCGGTCGGACCGACGGCGCCTGTTGCTCCGTCCGTTCCGTTCGTTCCGTTCGTTCCGTTTGAGCCGTTCGTGCCGGCGGCGCCCGCTGCCCCGGTGGGACCAGCAATGCCCGTCGCACCCATGGGGCCCGTGGCGCCATCGGCGCCAGTTGCGCCGGTCGTGCCTGCAGACCCGGTCGGGCCCATCGCACCGATTGCGCCGTTAGATCCTGTGGGACCGGCGGCGCCCGTAGGTCCAGTGGCGCCGAGAGACGGCGAAACCCAAGATAGGCTGCCTGTACCATTAGTAGAAAGGACGGTCCCTGCCGCACCGTCCGCAGGCGGGAGCGCCCACACGACCGTCCCGGTGACGGCGTCAGGGGCTTTGAATCCGACGAAGTCAGTGCCGTTGGAATCTAGTTCGCCAAAACGAAGTTCGCCGGCAACGGTCGCCGATGACGGACGGACGACGAGTCCACCTTGGGAAGTCGTCGTGATTGAAGACACGTTTAAATTCGCCGTAGGGGAAATGTCGGCGCCGACGATCGAACCGTCTTGTATCTTTGTCGAGTTGACCGAATTTTCCGCGAGGTTACTAGGTCCCACGGCGTTGTCCGGAAGCGTTGCCTTGATCGCCGAAGGCGGCGCAAACGTCAGCTTGCCGGCGGCGTCGATCATCATGACCGTGTTGGCGGCGGGCGGAGTTACCGTCGACAAATTGCCTTCGGCATCGAAACCAAAGAGGTGGTCGTCAACGGGGATTTTCGCCGCGAACGGTGCGATTGAATAACGCTGGCGCCCGAACGAGACTTGATGGCCATCGGCGACCGTGGCGATGACGCTGACGTAGACCGGTTGCTTCACCGACGGAAAAACGTTGTTATAGTCTTTGGCGTCGATGGGAACTTGAATTTGAAACAAACCGCCGTCGGCCAAGGGGATTTCTGCTAAACCGTTGACGATCGTCAGGACCGGTTCGCCGTCTTTTTCCACATGGTAAAACTCGACCTTGATGGAGACGTTGCCGGTATAAGGCTTGCCGCTGTCGTCCGCGAGGCGGCCAGAGTAAACGAAGTCGAAAGGCTCGACGGCGCTGGCCGGTGGCGCCAACAGCGAAGACGAGAGCCCCCAGGCGATGATCGCCTTGGCTATGGTCTTGGATGTCGCACGCCAAACTTTCATTGATACACCATCGGTATAAAGCTGGTGGTCAAGACAGTGCCCGCACTGACTTGCACGGGACCCGTCATCGCCTCGACTTGACCGGCTGATTTGCCGCTAAAGGTCTGGTGGTTGAGCGAAATCGCACCGGCGGAAAAGTCTCGGAGCAGGATCGTTCGCTCGTTGTAGCCGGGTTCACCTTCCGCGCCTTCGGTTTCGAGCCGCAGCAAGTTTTCGCCGTATTGGAAGCGGCTTCGCACCTCGGTGACCCCAAGCGACAGGCGCGTCGACAAGGACGCGTCAAAGACTGAAGGGTCGACTAGGTCCGTCGAGGTAGTCGAGTTGAGCACCCGTGTTACCTTAAGTCCCTTGGCGACGGCATAGTCGGACGATAAAATTAAATCGCTTTGCGTCTGGTACTGGACTCGCTCGGCGGGGAAGATGTCGGGGATGAATATAAAGTCCTGCTCAGTCTTGTCTTTTGAGATGACCACACCGTGCACGGAAGCCGTCACATGACTCCGACCACCCCCGCAACCTGCCAATAGAGCCGCGACCGCGAACACCATAGGCTGGATGTTCGACCGGAAAGGTCTCTTTTGCAGCCAGACATGTTTTTGAAAAATACCCATAAAGATCTTTCGTCACTTTGAAAGGGATCTTTAGTCTGCCGATAATGTAAATGACAATATCCAATGATATCTTGTACTTATTGATAGACAATTTGGGGTTGTTTGAACGAACTTTGGAAAGAGCCGGGCAGATTTCGGAGGGACCAATGAGGTCGAAGGTGAAAGAAGAGGACTTCGAAGGGACACTGGTTTTAGAAAGATTGTCGCTGCTGGACCTCGTCGACGATTTTTTCGAGTCGATCGACGTCGACGACTTCGGCGCAGCCAAGAAACTGATGAAGGCGGCAGGAGTCGACTCCGAGACCATCGCCACCGTGCTCAGAAAAATGGCGGCAGCGGACGGCGAGCACTGACCCGTCATTTGACCTGGAGGAAGAGCGCTCTCGCCTGTTTGAGTAGGTGGCACGGCTCGCCCAGAGATCGAATCATCGCCCGTGCCTTCGGCATGCACCGCATCGATTTCGTGATCGACCGCATAGTGGTCGTCGAGCTCAAGGCGGTGAAGGAAATCGATGACGCCCACCGGGCGACTTGCCTAGACGGGTCATGCGCTCGGACGCCATGCAGACCACAGACAGGGAGGGTTGGAGAAAGCCGTGCCGGCAAATCGTTGAATTAACGAGATATTAGCAGGATGTTCCGCGCCAAAGATCCCATTGGCTTGTTTACTCCTTTGGAGTAAGTCCATCTCAGGAGGTACACCCTATGAACACCAATTCATCATCGAAACTCATTTCCGTCGCCTTGGCTCTCGCTGCGACCATGACCTTGTCGCTTCCGGCCTACGCCATTGACCCCGAAGTCTTGACGCTCGTTACCGAAGGCGACAATTTCCTTGCTGCCGGCGACTCCTTCAGCGCCAATATCTCCTTCATTAACGCCAAAGGCAAAGCCGCCGACAAGCGTGATTGGGACGGGATGCTGACGCTCACGGACCGTTTCCTGACGCTCAGCAGCGAGTATCACGGCAAGGACTGCTTTCTGATTGCCACCCAGATTGGTCACGAGATCGCGGACAGCGCCGCGGGCGACCAAGACCGCTGCGACGAGGCGATCGAAGCGCTTAGCCGCGCTGCGCTCTCTTGGGAGTCCGGGCTGATCGACATCGCGATGAGCGACGAGACGAAGAGTCAAATGCAAGGCATGTCGGACATTGCAGACCAGAACGCCGACTATTACGAGGCACACGGCTGCAACTGAAGGGCCGGAGTCATCTCGGGTATTGGGAAATCGCCAGCAGGTTTCCGTCGGGATCCTTGAACCAAGCGACGCGTGCGCCGCTCGGTGAGTCCCAGATGCCCAACTCGTTCTGCTTCATGAACGACGGGTACCGTTCGAACTGGACGCCACGCTCTTTTAGGCCAGTAGCGACGCTCTCGATGTCCGGTACGTCCCAACCCAGGACGGTGAAGGGCAAAGGATCGAACTTCGCGGTGGGGACAATCCGAATCCGGTTGTCTCCGCCCCAAACCTCCAACGCGAACTGATCCTCACTCTCGAATTTCAGGCCTAACACGTCCAGATAGAAGGGTTTGGCTCGCTTCAAATCCTTCGTCGGGACGAAGCCTTTGATCTTGTGATGGGTAAGCATGGGACTCTCCGTTTGGTTGAGTTTGCTCCGATTAAACCACCGGAGCGTCGTGAATTAAAGGCGATCTTCAGGACCGAATCGGACGGCTGGCAACCCGGACGAAGGCGCTAGGGATTGGTCGTCGGCGTCGGCGGTAGCCTAGGCGCGCTCGTTTCCCGTGGGCGTGCGGCGTGGGCGTGGACAGGCGCGCGAAATGTCCGCGCACTGGCAATGCTGCGGAGTAGCGCGCCGACGCCGACGCGCCGACGCACTAGGAAGCTTTGACGTCGACGTAGGGTGCCCACGCCAAATGCCCACGCGACCGCCAACGCGCAAGCCGACGCTTACGCCGACACCGACGTTCACGACTCGCGGCTTCGCGGCGCATCTCCCTATCGAAGAGGGTTCTGCTCCGCCAGGATCAGTTGGCTAAAAGCCGCAGCGGTCATGATGGAACGATGACGAGGGGGCGGTTATGAGACAGCATAAAGTGAAACGGCACCTTGCCGATCGAGAACGGACGTCTGTGAACTGTGTGATGTCGACCGAAGACGAGCAGGTCGGGGTTTTGGGCCTCGATCGTTTTCTCCATCTCGGGGAGGACGCCTCCATATAGGACCTCAGGCTGGTATTTCCCCCCAACCGTCTCGAGAAAGAGCGTCCGACTTGAAGCACGATGACGGATCTGGTCGAGAAGGTCTCGCTGCGCAGCATCCCACATCTCGGATGGTCCAAAGTCTTTCAAGTAGCCTTCGTCTCTAAAATTTTCTAGTCGCTGTATCGCCTTCGCAAAGGTCTCCATGTCGAGAGGGTTCGCGTGAACGTGAACTACATCTGTTCGCCTCAGCGCCAACGCCAGGTCAAATGCGACTAAAACGGCGCGCTCCGAGGCACCCGATAACTCGTCGGCTACGAATATCTTTAAACTCTCACGTGTTAAATCAACATGGCAGGCGTCGTTGATGACGGCTACAGGTACGGGCGACTCGGCCATGAGACTTAATGCGGTCGAGAGTCCCTTCAGAACAAAGCGATGATTCCCCTTCGAGGCGCCGGTCACTATCACCGAGGAACCGCTCACGGTCGCTTCGGCAATGACACATTGAGCCGTCTTGCCAATACTTACGGAGGTCGTCACTGGGGAGCCAACATCCAGCTTCATAGCCATCCGGCGCAACTCATCTTCAACGGACGCCTGCGCGTCGTCGCCGATGATGCTTCTAACCAGGGTGAAATCGAACAGGTCGTTCGGCGCATATCGCACGTCCCTGAACTGATCGAGGTCGACGACGCTGACAAGACGAAGCCTCATGCCCGTCCGTCGACAAAGTTGGGCTGCGAATTTGAGAGACGGATGATCGTCATCGCCCATTTTGACGGCTGCCAGCACTTGCGAGTGATTACCCCTGAAAGACTTGGGCATGATCCGTACCCCTAAAAAATTCCCACAAGCAATCATGGGCGAGTTCTCCGACCTCCGATCTGCAAGTCTTGTACCGCTCGGTGCTGGGTTGAGAGGCCTTGCTAGCATCAACTCGATGACGGCTTATATGCTCGCAAACGCGCCGATTTGCGCCTATGATTCTGCGTCCGCGGCAGAGCACGGAGCGAGGGCGCAGCTATGCCTCTGGTTGAACAGACCGATTATCTACTAAAGAATCTCATCGAAGCCGCTCCCGACGCGATCGTCGTCATCAACGATTCCGGACGAATCATCCTCGTCAACCGTCAGACGGAGAAGCTTTTCGGGTACTCTCGGCAGGAGATGATCGATCACCAGATCGAGATGCTCGTGCCGGATCGCTTGGCGGCGCAGCACGTCGGATCTCGCACTAGGTTCGCGCTTGATCCGACTCTGCGCCCGATGGGCGCGGGTGGCGACTTAAAAGGACGCCGAAAGGACGGCTCCGAGGTCGCCGTCGACATCATGCTCAGTCCAGTCGAGGACCCTAGTGGCCATGCGGTCATCGCCACCGTGCGGGATGCCTCCGCAAGACAGCGGGCCGCCGACAAGTTAGCCACGAGCGAGGCGATGTTCCGCGCGCTCTATGACCAAGCGCCGGATGCGATCATCGGCGTGGACAAACATGGTCGCATCATGCAATGCAATCGCAAGGTGGAAGACATGTTCGGCTTTGAGCCGTCCGAGCTTGCGGGTAAACCGATCGAGATGCTCGTACCCGATCGGTTCCGAGCGGGTCACGTCTCGCAGCGAGACGGGTACTCCGAGAAACCCGTTACTAGACCAATGGGTGCGGGCTCCGACCTTTTTGCCAAGCGTAAGGATGGCTCGGAGTTTCCCGTCGATATTCTGCTCAGCCCGGTCAAGCTGCCAGGCAGTCAGATCGTCATTAGCGTCGTACGCGACGTCACGGAACGCAAGAGGGCCGAGAGACAGTTGGAGGATCGAGCCGGGGCGCTTGCCCGCTCCAATGCGGAGTTGGAGCAGTTTGCCTACGTCGCATCTCACGATTTGCAGGAGCCGCTTCGCGCCGTGGCGTCGTCCTGTCAGGTCCTTCAGCGGCGTCACGGCGCGACCCTCGACGACGATTCGAACGAATATCTCCAGTTCGCCGTCGACGGGGCAAAGCGGATGCAGGAGTTGATCAACGACCTTTTGGTCTTTTCCAGAGCCGGTCGAAACAAGGCCTTCGAAGACGTCGAGATGTCGGCCGCACTTGAGCGGGCGCTAGCGAACCTTCAAGCGCAGATACGTGAAACCAACGCGGTCGTTTCCTCCGACCAGTTGCCGAGAATCCATGGCGACGCCTCCCAACTGGTCCAGCTCCTTCAAAACTTGATCCAAAATGGGATCAAGTTCCGCCGAGGCAGCGGTCCA
>JAYWBY010000093.1:0-2385 GCA_043781115.1 Pseudomonadota bacterium | reverse complement strand
GTCGCCGGTGGCTCGCGGTTCGCAATGACCTTCTTGTACAAGTTGAAGCCGAGCATCTGGCCGATTTCGCGGCTCAGCTCGTAGTTCGTTTTGCGGTCGAGGTCGATGAGCGTCTTCGGTGGCGCTTCGAACGTCGAGTCCTCGTCCAGGCGGGTGGAGATCCACTTGTCGAAGCGGATGACGCCGCGGGCGGTCTGCCGACGGAGGTCGGCGGGTCCAGTCAGACGCAGCTCTTTGTGGCGTTTGATGAATTGGCGGAAGTGGTGCATCTCTTTGCATTTGCGGCGGGGGTTCAGAATCTTGGAGGCGATCATGCCGACGGCCGATTTCAAAATGCGCCGGTAGAAGTCACCGGCCTTGCCGCTCAAGTGGTCGTCGAAGCCGGTCAGGAGCGTGTGAAGGTACTGCCCCGCGGCCTCGGAGAGGTTGTTGATCGAGATGTAGGTCAGGAGGACCTTGTTCGACTTCGCGAGGAAATAGACGCCGTCGACGCCAGCGCGACCGATCATGCGCTGCGCTTCGGCCGCGTCCAAGTGGTCGTCTTGGGTAATGTCGTCGAAGAAGTCGCTATCGGGCGAATAATGGATGTGGAAGCTCTCCATCGCGGCGTCTTCGATCTTGAGGTTCAAGAACCCCGCCAGATTCTTCACGAAGTGCAGGAACTGGTAGTCGACGTCGAAGCTCTCTTCCGTATAGAGGTCGATGTCGGGGTCGATGTCGCCTTCGTGGTCGGCGACCTGCATGGCGCCCGTATGGCGGAGCTCTTCCCAGAAGGAGAAGGACTGCCACTTCATCCACGGCGGCGAGTTCATGATGCAATAGAAGTCCTTGCGGAGCTTCAGGCATTCCGTCGAACTGTGGATCGCGGGAGCTTTTTGGAGCTGGAAATAATACTGATCGACGTTATTTAAAATTCTCAGTACTTCGTTCTTTTGGCCGCGTTTTTTCAGCTCGGCTTCCAGTGCCTTCGGCAAGTGCACGTCGGCCAAATGGTACTCGCCGATCAAGCAGACGATTTTGTGGTCGGGAAAGCGCTCGGAGGCGTCCGCCAAGCATTCGGCGGCATAGCGGTCGCGGGTGGCGAGGCTGTCGCGCCCAGCGTTTTCCGTGTTGACGCCGATAACCGGCAAGTCGCGAGACTTGGCGAAGTCGAGGATCATCTTGAAGTTCGCCCAGGGAAATCCCCAGTCGCTCGCGTAGTTCACGCTGTCCAAAAATTCATCTTCCGGGATCGCTCCGGCGAGGTAGCCGTCGAGAAAATCCTGATCGATGGCTTTGAACATTTCGAGCGCGATGACGACTTTGTTCGTCTTGTTGCGCTCGGTGTAGCTCCGGAGCAACCGCAAAAGACCGCGCTGCGACTGCCTTAAAGTGTGGAAGTCGCCGTAGAGCAAGAAGCGGCGTTTGCGCAGCGCTTCGAGGAGTTCGCCTTGCGTCGAGTGCGTGAAGCGTTTGGGTAGGCTGCGCTCGAACTTTACGGAATAAGCCAAAATGGTGCGCGAGTTCCCAGCCACGATCGAATGCGCCTCTTGGTACGCTTTGTCGTAGAGGGTCTGTTGAAGTTGCCTGAGTTGTGCCAGGGCAGGTGACGTCAAGGCGACGATTCCCGGCGAAGAGTGGAGAAGATAGATGGAGACGGTTCTTTCATTTTAACATTTTTCGCGGCCAAGCGAGAGGAGCGGCAGTGTCTAACCATCGACTTTCACATGGGAATGTAGATCAACTGGTTGCCAAAAAACTCCAATTCATTGCTGATTACCGGACATTAAGTTGCGTCAAAATTCCGGCGGGACACCTCATCTATGAGCCGGAGTTTGTCCTTGTGACTGGTGGGGGGAGTCGTTACCAATAGAACCAGAACAATTCGCAAAAGCGAGGCGACAAGTATGAGAAAGCCCAGGAATAGTGGCCGTCTGTTGGCTTGTGCTCTAACGCTTTTTTGCGGCACTGCAAACGCCGCAGGGACCTTCCCCGGACCGGAGGGTAGTGACAGCTGGGAGAACCGCCCGAACGACCCGGTCTATCCGACGATGTGGCATCTCTACTCGCGTTTGCCGCTGACGCATCACGGCATCATTTCGGATTGGGAGCGCGAGCAAGGGTCGGGACTGAGCGTTGACCGCGCTTGGCAACTCCACACGGGGACACCCGAAACGGTCATCGCCATCCTGGACTCCGGCATCAACTGGGACTCCCCGGACTTGATCGACCGCGTTTACTTGAATCAAGGCGAGCTGCCTAAGCCAGAAGGCAGCGACGTATACGACGCCAACGGCGACGGCCGCTTTTCGGTCAGCGATTATGCCCACGATTCGAGAGTTACGGACGTCAACGGCAACGGCGTCGTCGATGCCGGCGACTTGGTCAAGATCTTCAGCGACGGAG
>JAYWBY010000092.1:0-2392 GCA_043781115.1 Pseudomonadota bacterium | reverse complement strand
AACTCGACGGCCAAACGGTGAAGGTCGGTGGGATGGTGAAGGTTGGGACGGTGAAGTGGCAGTCGGAACAACTGGCGCTGGCTTTCACGATGACTGATCTGGCGGGCCACGAGATCGACGTGAAGCACACCGGCACGCCGCCCGACATGTTCAAGGAAGGCTCCGGCGTCGTCGTGGAAGGCCGACTCGAGTCCGGAGGCAAAGCCATGACCTCGCGCAATCTCATGGTGAAGCATTCCGAAGAATACAAGAAGGCCGGCGACCCGCGGATGATGGACAAAATGCTAATGGAGAAATCGCTCTTTAAAGGCGAAGAGACTAAACCATGACTGATGCCCCTGCCCTGCCCGCGCAAGCCGTCGCCAAGTCCCGTCGTTCGCACGTCATCGTCAGCGTCGCGATCGTCGTCGTCGCGGCTGCCTTCATCGGCGTCTTGAGCTACGGCCTGATGCTCGACCCGACGAAGGTGCCGTCGGCGATCATCGACAAGGAGGCGAAGGCCTTTCGCGTTGGTTGGGTCCAAGGACAAGAGTTCTTGCCGGCCGCTGCCGGCGGCGACCATTTCAAGCTAGCGGACCTCAAGGGTAAGCCCGTCGTTCTGAACTTCTGGGCGAGTTGGTGCGTCAGCTGCCGCGAGGAAGCTCGAGAGCTCGAGAAGTTTTGGCAGCTCCACAAAAGCGAAGTCTTGGTCGTCGGCATCGCCATTCAAGACGAGAAGGACGCGGCGAAAAAGTTCGCCAGCTACTTCGGCAAGACCTACATGATCGGCTTAGACGAAGACGGCAAGGCCGCCATCGACTACGGTGTGTCGGGCGTGCCGGAAACGTTTTTGATCGACAAGAACGGCGTCATTCGCCACAAGGAAATTGGCCCGGTCAGCACGTCGATGCTGAACGACCTCTTGCCGCAGATTCTTTGATCGATCGCGGAAGCACGCAGTCAATTCAGCGGCAACCGGATTCTGATGACAATAGATCCATCGAGCGAATGCGCAATTGCCTTGCCCAGTCCGGTCCCGGAAAGAGCTGCTCCGGCCCCTGTCGTTCGTCGAATTTCAGTATAATCCTTCATCCAGGAGCCCGCGAAGTCTCGCGAGGCGCGCTCAGCTGCGACAATGTCGGAAAGGCGCCTCAACTGGCCTAGCCGCTCTTTCGTCGTCGGGTGATCGTCGTAGCGGAATAGAAAGGACCAGACGAACAGTCTTTCATTTTCGACACTGAGTTGGTCGCCATCTTTTAGACTCTCGACGCGCGCAGTCTCCGCGGCTTGCCGATCAATGCCGTCAAGAACGTCAGCCATCGCCTCAATGTAGGATTCGATTGCCATCCCGAGATTTCCGCAAATTCGACCGCCGGCTACGTCAGCCTCGGACTCGACCAGGCGCAGGAAGGTCGAAGCGCCTTTGACACTTTCTTGGTATTTTTCGGCAAGCTTGGCGTAGCGGTTGGCATCGTGAGTGTAGATGCCGCGGCTTTTGTCAAACTGATCATTCCAATATGCCGTGATTTCATCTACTGACTGCGCCTCGGCCGTACGAACTATCGGATCGTTGACGATCAAATAGTTGTGGTTGCGCGCTGAATGACCAAGCTCATGGCAAAATGTCGCTAAGAGGCCTGTGGTTGAAACCTCGGCAACTGCCGCGGAATTGACCGTCATCTGACCCCAGCCGTCCATCCGAACATTAATTTCTGTATCGTCCGTCACGATTACCGTAATCTCCCGGCCGGGCTTGAATGGATCCAAGGCGATGGCCTCGCGTATGAAGCGCCGAAAATAGGTCTCGACCGGAGCCAGTTTTGGAAAAGAGTCTCGAGCGACTCTGTCAGTCTCAGGAAGCAAATGGACGGGAAGAAACAATGGATCGAGAAGTTTTTTTGCGACCGAATGCGTCAGGAGATAAGGCGCGAGGTCGTCGGGGTCTTCGCCAGCAGGCGCCATCTTCCCGTCACTTGGCTCTTGGCCGCTATTCGCGTCGCCGTGAGCTTTTACTGGCCGAGTCGTCGCGTCGTGAGCGTCCGGACCGCGGCTAACCTTGCCATCTTCAACATGGCAGCTAACCAGTGTCCAAACGAAATTGAATGCGACGATGCGACGAGACCACATAAGATTTTCCTCCACGTTTGGTCCTTTCGGCTATTCCTCCTAAAAACTTAAATGGAATCAGACGCCGAACATGCAGGCTTTGACCGCAAATCCGGCATTCTGGCCGCCCTTCCTTCAAAAAACCACGATTATTCGAGGTTGAATACACATGTATACGGAAAGATGTCGCTAGCGGTCGATTGAGCAAGCCATCAGACCGACAAGAAAGAACGACCTTAGTTCGTGTGGTGCGATTCTCAAACAACCTGGAGAACTCAAAATGAACGTCCTGAAAGGTGTATTTACA
>JAYWBY010000091.1:0-6790 GCA_043781115.1 Pseudomonadota bacterium | reverse complement strand
AGCCTTGCCGACACCTCGGGCGACAAGTTCGCGGCCAGCGCCGTGCTTCAGCTAACTCTCTACCAAGCGGCCTATTCGATCATGTACCTGAACCAGTTCACCATCTCGGCGGAGACCGGGCAGGTCGATTTGACCCAGCTGCAAAACATGTCGGAAGACGACGCCCTCGTCATCTTGACCAACCTCGCGGCGGCCGGTCAGATTCCGGGAGCGGAGAACAACCCGGAGCTGCAAGCCAAAGTGAAAGACGCTTTGGCCAACATCCAGGAACAGGACGGGTCCACCAACAAGGACAAGATCGCCGCCTTCGTGGCCCAAGAGCAGGCGCCGCCTACTCAGTGAGCCAGTCGACGACAGCCTCGTCCATCCAGCGACGATCGCCGAAGCGCGTCGGCCGATGCGCGATGAACCCCATGTGCCCTCCGGATTTCTCCAAGCGCAGCGTCGTAGTCGAACTCAGGGTTTGACCCGCGAAACTCGCCGGCGGAATGATTGGGTCGTCGGCCGCGGCGAGTATCAGAGTCGGTACTTTGATGTGGCGGAGCTTGTGTTGCGCCGAGCTGCGTTCGTAGTAAGAATCGCGGCTAGCGAAGCCGCCAAGCGGCGCCGTGTACAGTTCGTCGAAGAGGCGGAGGTTCATGCGCGAGGGGAAGGGTGGCAGCGCCTGCTCAGGAAAGAGCTGGTGCCGCTCCTTCGCCGTCGCCAGCAGCCGACGCGTGTAATAGGCGTCGATGTGGAAATTGCCGCGCCCCGCGAGCGCCAGGGAGCAGCGTTCGAGGTCGACCGGCGGGCAGACGGCCATGGCGCGAGCCAGGCCCGGATGCGCCAAATCCCCGTCACCCAAATAGCGAAGGAGCAGGTTGCCCGACAGCGAAAAGGCAACGACCGCCAGCTCTTGCGGCCAGCGTGCGGCGAGGTAAGCGAGCACCGCCGCCAAATCCTCGGTGCGGCCCGCGTGATAAATTTGGCGGGCAAGCGCCGCCCCGCCGGGGCCGCAGCCCCTATGATTGAAGCGCGCGACGGCCACGCCTTGGGCGTTGAGTTTGGCGGTGAGGCGTTGAATGTAGCTCGACTCCGAGCTGCCGCCGAGGCCGTGCATCAGCAGCACGGCCGGCCGTCCCGGCGCGAGCACGCGCGGTAAATTCAGGAGCAGCACCAGCTGGTCGCCGTCGGCAAGCGTGACGCGTTCCGCCAGCGGCGGGGCGAGCTTGACGGGCGACGGCAGCTGGCCGCCGAGCGTTTGCAGTTGGCCGCCGCGCAGCAGGCGGTGCGGTATGAAAGATGCGGTGCGCATGGTCTCAGCTTCGACGTTTTTTCATGCTGATGCAATACAAGCGGTGCGGCTTCGCGCAGTCTTGCCCGAGCTTCTTCAGCCACGTCGCTGGTGTGCCAGGATCACCGGCGACGCCCAAGCTGCCGGTCGTCGTCGGGGATAGTGGCTGCTGGGTCGGGTCGCTCCCCTTCGGGTCAGTCGCCTTACCTTTGCCGCTGCTGTAAGCGGTCGCCATCGGCCACGCCAAGAGCAGCAAAAGAATGTTACACAGACGCATCGGTCCGGCCTCCGCCCGCAAGTCGAAGTCTCTGCTTGTGTTTTCAGAAAGAGGCGTGGGAAATTGACCGCTGGGGACGGGGAATGCCAGATAAACTTAATAATTCCAATGAATTAATAGCGGGCCCGCCGAGCTTTGGCCTTTATCTGCACATCCCGTACTGCGCCGCCCTATGCCCGTACTGCGATTTCGCGAAGACCGCCAACTTTGACCGGCCCTTGGCGCTGGCCTACCTTGCGCGCCTCGGCGGAGAGTTGACGACTTGGCTCGCCAAACCGGAAATCGGGGCTCGTCTTGTCGCGAGCGGCGGCTTTCAAAGCGTCTTTCTCGGTGGCGGCACCCCGAGTCTCTACACCGAAGAGTATGCCGAGTTGTTCGCATTGATTCGTCCACGCCTCGCGCCCGGCGCCGAGGTCACCCTCGAGGCCAATCCGGACGACTGCACGCCCGAGCGTTTGACCATCTGGCGGCGCCTTGGCGTCAATCGCCTGTCGATCGGCATCCAAAGTTTCCAAGACGCCGGCTTAAAGGTTTTGCAAAGAAGCCACGGCGGTGACGGCGCGGCCGCCGCCTTGACCGCGGCGCGCGCCACCTTTGACAACGTCAACGCCGACTTGATTTATGGCTGGCCGGGTCAGGCCCTACGCGGTTTCGACGACGACTTGCGCCAAGCGACGCGGCTCGGGGCAACGCATTTGAGCCTGTATAACCTGACTTTCGAGTCGCGGACGCCCCTTGGCCGGGCGGCGCACCGAGGGCTGACGGGACCTCAAGGCGACGGCCGGTTGGCGCGCTACTACTCCTTGGCCCGGCAGCGCTTGGAAGCTCTCGGCTTCGAGCAAGACGAAGTGTCGAACTGGGCCTTGCCCGGTTTCACGTGCCGGCACAATTGGTTGTACTGGAGCGATCAGTCCTACCTCGGCGTCGGCACGGGCGCGCATGGCTACTTCGCGGACGACGCCGATGCCGGCAGACGCTACGCCTACTCTCGCCACGATCGCGAGTTCGTCCGGCGCGCCGCCGAACCTATCTACGAAGAGCCACGCACCTTGGACCATTGGTTGACGGAGGTCGTAGCCTCGTCGCTCCGCACGACGCGCGGCGTCGACTTGCGCGGCGTCGAACGGCGGGTCGGCCGGAGCTTCCGGGCTTCGCCTTTGATCGCCGAGGGCATCGACCGTTCGATCATATCTATAGATCAGGTGGAAGGGAGGCTGCGCCTGGCGCCGGCCGAGTGGTTCCGCGAGGCGGGCTGGGCGACGCATGTCCTCGCCGGATTCAGCTGATTCTGCCGGTCCGGCAGGTTTAGTAAGCTAGCGGAATCCCTAGACTAGACATTTTTGTTAATGAGATCCTTAAGAAAGGTCGGGTAAGGTCATTCCCTCATTGGCTACGGCAATCATGGGCAGTCATGCGGGAGGCAACCATGGTCCATCGGGACCGCATCTGGATGTGGATTTGGCGGGCGGCCTTCGCCAGCCTCGTCGCCGGTGTGTTTGGCGGCTTTTGCGTTTTCTGGGACCGGACCTTCAATGCCGATGATCTGCCGGCCTTGGCCACCGCCGTCGAGGCGCCTCGCACCTCCGATTGCAACTGCGCGCTGCCGACTCCTGCCAAGATCGACGAAGCAGTCCCAAGCCTCGACCTCGACGACACGCTAGTCGAAGCGGAAGACGAAGAAGCGCCGGGCATCGACCAAGTTCTCGAGCAAAAGCGGGCCCGCGCCGAGTCGATGATGTTCCAAGCTAGAATCCTCGGCCCTTACGCCTTGAGCGTGCGCGACGGTCTGAACGAGATCGTCATCGGCACCCACCTTCACGCCGAAGGCATCGCCGACGCCGCCCTCGACGACAAAGTTTTGAGCTCCGTGCCGTCCCAGCTTCCAACCCATGGTTACATCTCGAGTGGGTTCGGCGAACGCCGGTCGCCCTTTAGCGGCCGTCGCGTCCACCACAATGGCGTGGACTTCGCCGTGCCCCGTGGTTCCCCCGTCTACGCCACTGCCGACGGCGAAGTCGTCTCGGCAGGTTGGTCCCGAGGCCTTGGCAAGATGGTCATGATTGACCACGGCTACGGCATCGTCACCCGCTACGGCCACAACTCGGCCCTGATCGTGAAGGCAGGCGACCACGTCAGCCGCGGCCAACAGATCGCCAAGGCCGGCAGCACCGGCCGGAGCACTGGCTCGCACGTCCATTACGAAGTTTGGATCAATGACCACGCCATCGACCCGGCGCGGTTCATGTTCGAGCTCCCGGACCGCTTCCAAGAAGGCGTCGCCATGGCCTACTCGCCCCGAGGCGAAGAGCGGCACCTCGGCTTGGCCATGGGCGGCGACGGGGCGCCCGTCACCCGGCTCGGCGGCCTTAGGCCCGTCAGCTCGGGTCCGAAGGCGGAAGAGCGGGTCGCGGGCAACATCGGCATCCTTGGCATCTTCATCCTGGCCGCGCTGGCGCTCGTGCACTTCGTCGCGCCGCGGCGGGCCATCGCGCTGCGTCGCCCGGAAGCGAAGAGGGGCGGCAGCCGCAAGACCACCGCCCTCCCGAAGAGCTCTACTTAATCACTCGGCCGCCGAGTTTACTTCGTTCGCCGGGGCCGACTCGGTCGTGAGGCCGGCGGCGGTTTCTTCGTCGTTCAGCTGGAAGCCGCGGCCGTTGAAGACTTGGCCGATGCCGAACTGCTGGACGATGAACTGGAAGTTGTCTTCGAAGACTTCGCGCTTTATCGAGCCGCCGGTGTTCAGCTGGCCTAGGCGGCGGCTGAGGAAGCGGGAACGCTGGAGTTGCGCTTGGAAGTCATTGACCGTCATGCCGAGCTCAGCGGCGATCATGGGGAGCGGCAGTTCGTTCTCGAAGCGTTGAGCGAGTTGGAAGACCGGCTCGTTGGTTTCGTTGATGGACGGGATCGGGTTCTTGCCGAGCGCCGTGACGGCGGTGGCGAAGCGTTTGTTGTCTTCGAAGAGCTGATTGATGATGTCCGTCGTGCCGGGATAGAGACTACGAACCGTGTCGAGCTCTTGGCGCGAGTAAGCAAAGGCATTGGCTTCGTAGTGCTTGCGGATCTCGTCGCCGCGGGTCATCGGCAGCATGCCCGAATGGTGGCAGCGGAAGCAGGAGACCGCGTTGGTGACGCCGGCCGCCGGGCGGGTCGCGTCCATGACGATGTCGATCGGCGCGGTTTCGAGGCGGTTGCCTTGGTTGTCGGTCAACATGTACATCTGCAAGCCGTTCGGCAGTTGGAAGATCATCTCGCCGCCGCCGTGGTCGAAGCCGTCGCCGAAGTTACGGATGTCGAGAGCGAACTCGAACAGGTTGCGGCGACGCTGGCCAGCTTCCGGCTTGAAGTCGTAGCTTTTCCAGTAAGAACCGACGCTGGACTGGTGCCATTCGATCATGCGGGATTGCTGCGAAACGCCCGAGCCGTTGAAGCCGGCGCGTTTGACTTGGCCGTTTTGGATGTCGCTGTCGACGTTGACGCCGAATTGGCCTTCCAGGGTCTGAATGTTGCCCGGGACGTTCATGATGATGTCGTAGAGGTTGCCTTGGAGGCCGTTCTCGATGAACCAGTCGGCGCGAGTAAAGGGCAAGCGCTGGACTTGGGTCAAGTTGCGCAGGTCGCGCTCGGTGTTGGAGTTCGTGAAGAGAGCGTAGGGGTCGCGAACGGCGATCTCTTCCCAGGTCGAGCGGCGCCATTTGTAGTCACGGATGTCGATGCGAAAGATGGTCTTCTCGGTGTCGATGGCGACCGGCGCGATGATCTTCGGCGAGAAGGAGAGGGAATTGACCGCTTTCGCCATGGCGAAACGGTAGACTTCCATTTTCTCTTCCGGAGCGCCGCCGTTGTATTGCGTCGTTAGACAGAGGTAGCGGGTGAAGATTTGCGTTTGCGCGTCGACTTTTTTCAAGTCGGCGTCCATGCGGGCCAACATGTCGACGTAGGTGATCTGCTTGCGGCTCGCCAAGGCGGCCGTGTCGACCCGCGCGACCGTCGCGCCGGCGGCACCGAGGCTGGCCGAGGCGTAGGCGGTGCGGGGCGCCGTGGCGCTCGCCGTGGCGGATTCGGTCGGGTCGACGCCGCAGCGGGTCACGAGGACCGCGGAGACCATCACCACACCGGTAAGCCAGGAGATCTTTTTCAGGTTCAGCTTCGTGTTCATGTCTTCATCCTCTGCGTCAGGTACCATGTCTCAAAATCTGCAATCAGTTAGTGCTTAGAGAGTTTTGGCGTAGTCGAGCAGCTTTTGACGCTCGGCGTCCGTCAGCTTGTCGGAGTCCTTGGCGATGCCCAAGGGCGGCATTTGATCGACGCCGTCACCGTTGAGGTAAGTCGTGATGCGGTCACTACGGCGAGTCGTCCAGAAGACTTCTTGGTCGGCTTCGGGGTGAATGTGGCAGCTGCCGACGCAGGACTTGAGGGCGATGGCTTTGACCGAGTCGAAGCCGGTGCTGCTGGAGGTGCCGGTGTTCGTGTTGGTGTTGGTGTTGGTGTTGGTGTTGGTGTTGGTGTTCGTGTTGCTCGAGACGACGTCGACTTGGAGCACGAGATCGGCGTTGTCGCCACCACCGCCGCCGCCGCCGCCACCCGAAGAAATTTCTTCCAGAGTCAGCTTGATCGTGTTGGCGCCCGGGTTCAGCGTCACGTCTTTTTTGGTGCCCTTGAGTTTGACGGCGCCGGCTTCGGAGATCTCGAGGGTTAGGTCGCTGGTCTTACCACTCGGCAAACCAGGAACCGGAATTTCCGCGTTGCCGTTATTGATTTGAACGTCGCCGTTGACAGTTTTGCCGGCGTACGAGAAAGCGAAGGTCAGCTTGGCGTTGACGTTCAGGTATTTCTTGGCGACTTCGGCCGGGATTTGCGCGACGACGTCGGCGTCGTTGTTCGTGACTTCCGGGCTCGAATCGTCGTCGTCGTCGCCCGTCGGGGCTTTGACGCCGGTCGTCGGATTTTGCGGGTTGGGCAGCTCGATCGCTCTGCGGCTCGAGGTACATGCGGCAACCATCAAGGCCAAGGTAACGGCGCTCATGCCGAAAACAGTCTTGAAAGTGACAAATCCGTTCGTCATACCAACCAACCTCTCGTGGGACTTACAGCTCAGGCGGAATTGCCAGGTGCAGCACCAACAGTGTCAGGAGCAACAACAAGAAATAAAAAAGCAGCTTCAGCGAGGACCTCATTTACAAGATCCGGTCCACTGACGAGTAAAAGTAATATATCAATAAAATTAAATAGTTATATTATTT
>JAYWBY010000090.1:0-2398 GCA_043781115.1 Pseudomonadota bacterium | reverse complement strand
CAGATCGTACATCAGCCGGACCGAGTGCCCGATGCGCTGCCGCGCCTCGCTGGCGAGGCTTAGCCACTGATCGGCGAATCCATAGGGGTAGGCCGGCCATTCGTCGCGGCTGCCGACGCTCATCGACTGCAGTTCCGCCCCAAGAGTGAACTCCTCGACCAAACCGTCGCGCGCGATGTCCATATAGGGCTCGACGAAATAGCGGAAGGAGTCGAACCATTGGTTCGGGTCGTTCGGCTGAATGTTCCCGTGCCACCAGATCTTAATGGACCCATCGGATTGCTGCTCGCGGTAGGGAGTGTTACCCCATTGGTCGACGACGAAGACTAGCGGACGCAAGCCGACCGTCATGCCGCGGGAGTGGATGTAATTGATCAGCCTGAGGTAGGCGTCGCGCTGATCATTGTTCGGATCCAACGGGCGCACGAGCGACTCCCACGGGCCGATCATGGTGGCGCGCGGCGACAGCACAACATGCCGTACGCCGATGTCGTAAAGGCGGTCGACGATCTCCTGAGCCTCTGTCCGGTTCGGCGAGTTCTCGAAGGCATCGTACTGATGGAAACCGATTTCAGTCAGCGAAAAGCCCTTGACGAGGCCCTGCGCCTGCGCCGTATTCGCAGCCAGGCCCAGCGCCAGAGTCGTTAGAATGGCTATCCTCATCACGCTACCTCCCAAATAATGAACCTTTAGAAGAATCTATTTGTACTCGACCGTTGCCGGCCGCTTTGCCACCAGGTTGTGCCGACTCCAAGACTTCAGATCGATGAATTCGAAGCCAAGCGCGCGAATGCCGGCGATGTAACGCTCGATCTCGCTGGTGTCTCCCTGCGTCCTGCCGATGCCGCCCGATGCAGTGTCGTTGAGCATCTGCGGGTGAACGAAGACGGAGGCCCAGGCATCGCGGAGCTTGCTTTCCTTCCGTGCCAGCGCCAGCATTAAGTCTGTCCCCCGGCCGGGGTCGGTCGCCGTCGGCGCGATGAAGTTGCCGAGGTCTTCCGGGATCACCCGCTGTCCATAGACGTCGCCGTAGATCTCATAGGGAAACAATTGGCTTGTCCAGGCGGTCTGCGATGCGACGTCGACTCTGAGGTCTTGAAAGTAGGCCAGGCGCTTGCCGTTGCCATCGACGCCGGCGCGGTCGCCGGCGAGCTCCTCAGGCAATGCGGCCGTCTGCGTCGTCACGTGCGGAAGATAGGCGACCCGTCCAACGTTCCAAAGAAAGAACTGACCAAAGATCGCGTTGTCGAGCGCGGAGCCCAAATAGTGGGGGGTCTCCCAGGCGACCGGGAACAGGTTGGCGCCGGCAAGGGACGTCAGGCCTTCTTCGAGGTGATTGACGAGATAGGGCGGCGCGTCTACGGCGATCGGTCCCGCAAGGGATGTGTCCCAGAACTCGAAGTCCTCGGCGCTGACGCCCGAAGTAGGGTTGGGCTTGTTGCCGTACTGGTGCGTGACGCCGTGCATGATGATACTGCCCCCATGCCAGAGGGCATAATCGAGGAACTTCTTGAAGTCCGCCGATTCGCTCACCGTGATGTGGTCGACGGGGGCTTCATTGGCGAACCTGCCAAGGGGGTCCCTGAAGACGGGAATCGTCGCGAGCGAGAAAGGGACGTTTAGCCGGTAGCACATGTCGACCAAGCCATAGAGCTGCCATAGCGGGGTCTTGGCGTGAACGTCCTCGATACGCAGCAAGGCCGGCTGCAGAATGGTCCGCCGGGGAGCTTCGCCGAGCATGTCGAAGAGCGCGTCGGCGAACACCAGATACCGGTCGCCCTCGTTCAGAAAGGGAAAGGGCAGGTCGGCGACAAACCAATGGCTGCCTTTGCGCAGGATATACGGCGCCTGGAGATCCAGGCTGGAGTGTTTTATCGTCGCGTAGGTATTGGCGCTAAAGTCCGGCCCGGCCGCGGCCATGACAACGAGATCGAATGCACCGGTCGAATGAATCGGGTCGGCTTGGTTATAGGCTAGGGACTTCGAGAACGTCTCGCCCTTGTAGCTCACCTGCCGATAGAATCCGGGCTCACCAACGGGATCGCGGTGGTCCACGTCCAATCCGGCGATCGCTTGATACTTGGCGCTCCAGAGCTGGTTGAGGTCCGCGGCCGGCAGTTGCCAGATGTTGTAGCCGAGCCAAACGACGTTGCTGGACGTCGAGACGAAGTCGGCAAGGAATGCCGGCGGCAGAGTGTTGCCATAGATCGTACCGAGGTAAAAGTTCGTGGCGCACGCATTCAGCTGGCCTGGCTGATAGAGTCCTACCGGACGCGTAATCTGCTGCACTTCCGGAAAATGTCCCAACAGGTTTGACAGGGCCACCACCTCTTGTTGGGCGAAGAAATTGCCAGATGGTGCGTCGGCGTTTTGATCGTAAAAGATTTGCGCGCAGGGC
>JAYWBY010000089.1:0-6809 GCA_043781115.1 Pseudomonadota bacterium | reverse complement strand
ACGACGGTAACCGTGGGGCTGGTCTCGGCGGGGGCGGTTACGGCAACGTTATTGGAGGAAACTACGAGCTGCGTACCGTTCGTGGTCGCGGCGGGTTTGGTCGCGACGTTGGCCGGTTTCTTCGGGACGGCGGTCGTTGTCGCGCCGACCGTCGCTCTGTTCTCGTTGGTTTGGATAGGGGATGTCACGGGCTCGTCGCCCGCCGAACCGGGAGAACTCCCGGTCGAAATTGACGTGATGGACGTCGTACGGTTCGACGTCGCTTCTTTTCCCTTCGTGCAACCGGCGAAAAGGAGGCTCAAGCCGACGATGGCAATACTGCTTTTGTGGTTTGAAATCCGCATGAAGCCCCTTCTCGTGATCTTAAGATCCCGGAGTCAGAGGCTAGATCGGCAGGATTTGGTTGCTCTTGAGAGAATTTAGCTACTATTAAATAATATTAGATAGTTACACTATTTTCCTAGAACCGGACGCCAACCCCGCCCATGAGGGTCAAGAAGTTGTCGAAGCCCGATTCGGTGCCAAGAAGCGTGTAGTTCTCGAGCGAAGCGTTCACGACGAATCGTTTCATGAAGTGGAAACGCTGTCCGACCGCCAAGTGAATAGCCACGTTAGTCTCTGCCTGGGGTGGCGGACGGCCGTCGTCACCTGTGAGCGAGCTGTCGCTCGTACCCGGATTCTTGGAGGCGTCGCAGCCACCGGGTTTGCCTGGTGCGGCTTCCTTCTTCACGCAAAACGTGCCGCGCGACGACGTGTCGGTGTCTCCGATCGTCGTCTTCTTTGCGTAGAAATCCGACATCGCGACACCGCCGCCGAACATCAAGTAGAAGTCGAAGTAGTTCGTTGCCGACAGCAAGATGATCTGCTTGCCGTAAATCGGGTTCCAAACGCCATTGGCCATGAACATGTACTTCAGCTGGCGGATCGGCACGTAGGCCGGACCCCAGTTGGCGTCTTTGTCAGGATCCTCGGGAGCATCCTTGCCGCATTCGTCGGTCACGGCGAAGTTGGGGTCGTTGTAGAAGGTTTCGACGCACTTCCGTTCGTTTTTGTCGGAGACGGCGGCGAAGCTACCCTCGAGGCTGAAACCCCATTCCTCGGACCAGAAATAGCTTATGCCGGCGTTGGCCAAAAACGTTTGCGTGTAAGAAGAGTTGAGGACGACGCCGAGCTTTAAGTCGAGCTCGGTCTTGCTTTTCTTCGGGAAGAGTTTGTTGAGCACGACCTCGTTGGTCTCGGTCGCCTTGTCGTAGGCTCGCGCCAACGGAGCAAACGTCGGCAGGAGTACGAGCGCGATTAGGCTCCGCTGCAGCAGGCGCACGAGGGCTTCCTTTCCCAAGAAACTCGCTTCCGAATCTGCTGCCGGACTCCCTGTCCGAATCAGCTCTTAGCCATGGCCACGAAGATGTCTTCGATTCTCGTCGCTCGCTTGGCGCAATTTGCTTTGAGCTTTTCCAAAGCCTCGCCGTGCTTGCCGACGCCGTTCGGGTCGCGTACCGAAACATAGAACTTAATCTTAGGCTCGGTGCCGGACGGCCGAACGCTCACCTTGGTGCCGTCATTCAGTATAAATTGTAGCACGTTAGAGCTTGGAAGCGCCAAGATGCCGGAAGCTTGGAAGCCGTTCTTGGTCGCCGCGAGCTCTTGGCCGGTTTGAAAGTCCCGAAGCTTTTGTACGGGAATACCGTCGATTACCTGAGGAGGCGAGCGTCTGAGACGCTCCATCATCGAGGTGATCGCTTCCGCGCCATCTTTCCCCGGAAGGGTGAGATTGTGCAGAGTCTCGTAGTAAACCCCGTGACGACTGTACATGCCGTTCAAGGCATCGACGACCGTCATGCCCTTCGCTTTGTAGTGGGCGACCATCTCCGCGGCGAGGCAGCACGAAACGACGCCGTCCTTGTCTCTGACGAAGCCGCCAGCCATGAAGCCGTAGCTTTCTTCTCCTCCGCAAATGTAATTGCGCTTTGGCTTCTTCGCGCCGGATTCGTAGTCTTCGATGAGTTGGCAGATCCACTTGAAGCCGGTCAGCGTTTCCTCGCAAGCGGCGCCGTATTCCTTGGCGACGTCGTATTGCAGATCGGTCGTGACGATCGTCTTGACGATCAGCGGCGACGGCGGCAGTTGGCCTTTTTCCTTCAAGGACGACAGGACATACTCGTTCAAGAGGCAGCCGATTTGGTTGCCGTTCGGCCGAAAGAAGCTGTCACCAACGCGAATTTCCATGCCGATGCGGTCGCAGTCCGGATCGGTCGCCATGATGAGATCGGCGCCGGTCTTCAGCGCCAAAGCGCGTGCCATGTCGAGCGCCGCAGGGTCCTCGGGATTCGGGGACTTGACGGTCGGGAAGTTGCCGTCGGGCTTTTCTTGCTCGGGTACGACCTTGACGTCGTCGAAGCCGAAGCTCTTCAGCATTTCTGTGACGGGATACAGTCCCGAACCGTGGAGCGGCGTATAGACGATCTTGAAGCCCTTGCGGCCGTCGCTATTCTTCGACAAGTCTTTGACCTTGGCGAAGTAAGGGTCGTCGAGTTCCTTGCCGATTTCCCGGACCATGCCTTTGGCGAGGGCGTCCTTGTAAGGCGTGGCTTTCAACCCGTCATATCCCTTCAACGCCGCGTAACGCTCGATGATTGCGTCGTCGTGCGGAGGCACCAATTGGCCGCCGGTTCGCCAGTAGACTTTGTAGCCGTTGTAGTCGGGTGGGTTGTGGCTCGCGGTGACGCAGATCCCTGCGGCGCAGCCGAAGTGGCGAACCATGAACGACAGCATCGGCACGGGCCGGAGTTCTTCCGTGATCAGGGCCTTGATGCCTTGGGCGACAAGCACTTCCGCGGCGGCTTTGGCGAACTCGCGAGAGAAGCGCCGCGAATCGTGCGAAATGGCGACCTTCAGGTCCTTCTCGCCCGCGAACGTGGCGTTGACGTGCTGCGCCAGCGCCATGGTGGCTTTGCGAACGTTGTAGATGTTCATGCGGCTAGTGCCGGCGCCGAGGATGCCGCGCAGACCACCCGTGCCGAACTCGAGGTCGCGGTAGAAGCGCTCGACGAGTTCCTTTTCGTCACCCTTGGCGATTAGCTGCGCCACTTCCTTGTGCGTCGCGTCGTCAAACACGGGAGACGTAGCCCAATATTGAGCGCGTTCGGCTATCACGGAATCAGCAGGCATGGACCACCTCGATCGGGATTCAAGGCCGATCTTAGGGGGCTTTCATCGCCGCGGCCAGATTTTTCCTCCGACTCACTGAGGGCCGGGCCACGGCCACGACTTGATTAGGTCTTCCACTTCGGAGCTGTGGCTCATCACCTGGGGGTAGCAGAGATACAGCGCGATGCCAGGGCCGTGGTAGCGGTGATGGCCGCTCTGGAGCCGTCCGGCTAGGGGCAACGTCGCGTCGATCTCGACGGTGGGGATATTGACCAAGAGGTTCGGAGCGAGGAAGAGGTGACGACGGGCCTTCAGCACTTCCGGATCGCCGATGAACGAAACGGCGAAAGCGGCATCGGTCGTGTTGATCTGCTCGATGGCCTGGTCGAGCACGTCATAGTCGTAAATCGCCACGTCGGGCGAGAATAGCACGTTGCTTTGATAGGCGCCGTTGTTGTCGAACTTGCTGACGTAGTGAAGGCTCGGCGAGACGAAGTTGCCCTTGCCTTGGCCCTCGATGACCTTTCCCCAAAGCAGCGTCTGCTCAGACTCGCGATTGGCCATAGTTTGGAAGCGCAGGTACTTCTCCACCGCCTTGTCCGAATAAAGCGGACCCATGAACGGATCGTCCTTCGAGTCGACGTCGGTGCGGCCGACGCTGACCTGCTTGAAGGCCTCGAGGAGCTGCTCCTTAAACTGCGGCAAGAGCGACCGGTAGACGAAGACTCGACTCGTCGAAGTGCAGCGTTGGCCGGCGGACTTCAACGCGCCGTAAACCACGCAACGAACGGCTTGGGTCAAATCGGCCGACGAGTGGACGACGACGGCGTTCTTGCCGCCGGACTGCAGCACCATTTGCCTACCGACGTGGGCGCGGGATTCGAGGCGGATGGTGTCGCAGTGTTCGCGCGAGCCGGTGTAAAGAATGGCGGCGACGCGCCTATCGGCGAGCAATTGTTTGAACGTGCTGAAGTTGCCGAAGACGACGTTGAGCAAGGACGGGGGGAGGTCTTGTTGTTCCGCGATCAGCCCGATCAACATGCCGGTCAGCAGCGCGTGCGACGAAGAGCTGAGAATTAGCGGACAGCCCGCGAGCACGGAAGCGGCGAAATAGAAGGCAAAACTAGTGATGGGAGTGGAAAACGGCAAGTACGCGGCGGTGACGCCGATCGGCAGCATCTCGAACGCCACGCCCTTGTGCGGACCGAGGCGCGCGGGAGCCAAGAGATTCGAGTGAATCGATTCGCCGTTCTGACAGGTCCAGTCGAGGTACTTTAGGGCGCTGTCCAAATCGTGACGTGCTTCCCAGGCTGGCTTGCCGGCCTCGATGCGGAGCGCTAATTCCGCGGGGACTTGGAAGTCCGCTAACGATTCCTTGAAGCGCCGGAGCACGTCCAAGCGTTGCGTCAGGCTCATTGCACTGATGCTCGAACGCGCTTTGAAGGCGGCGGCCACCGCGGCGGCGACCGACTCCTTGTCGGCGGTCACCTCCATCAGCATTTCGCCGGTGTTGGGGTTGTGCGATGCCTTTAGCGTCGCTCCCTTTTTCACCGCAAGCCACTTGCCGTCGACCCACTGTCCGGGCCACTGCACGGGCCACTGTCGGGCCTTGATTTGCGCTACGAACTGATTGAGATCCATGGGGATTGCTCCTTGGGACTCTATGCCCATGAAAGTATACCGGAAGGGATTTGGATTTGATATGATCGGAGAAATTCCATCGAAGTTTACGGAGTCGACCTTGTCCGACGATCTCAACCCGACCCCCGCGTCGTCCCTTTCTCGTGCCGACGTCAGCTGGCCGGGCGGTTGGTACATCTATGAGAACGGCCGAGTCGACGGACCGTTCACCGCCCAGGACGCGTTCAAGATGGACGCCGAGACGCTGGAAGGTAAGCCGCGCTTAATAAGTCGGAAGGGCTTTAGCCAATGGTATGCGCTGAAGGACCTCTCCGAGATCTTCCGCATGACCGACCACATGGGCAAGCACGCCGCCACCGAGATCGCCAACACTGAAGCCCAGCTATCCCGCGCCGCGCGCTCGTCCATGCCAGCGGTCCCCTCGACGGCCAAAGCGATGGCCGCCGCGTCGATGCAAAAAGTTTCCGCACAAGACAAGATGCCGCAGTCGATGGCCCGACCCGCGTCAGCTCCCGTGCAAGCAATGGCCGAGAAAAAGATCGAGAAGAAGGTCGAAAGGAAAGCCGACGCCCCGCTCGCCACCTCTCCCGCAGCGGCCGAGCCGGCGTTCCCGCTGGCGACGCCTTCGGTTTTCTCGGCCGACGCCCGGCAGGTGGTGACGAAGAAGGCCAAGCCCTTGGCGCGGAAGGCGATGCCCAAGGGCGAGCTGATGCAAGGCTACTTCCTGGCTCGCGGCCGCCTGCGTCTTGGCAAGCTCCGCAATCCTTGGGTTACCGCGTTCGTCGGGCTGCCACTATCCATCGGCGTCTACTGGGCCCTTTGGTTTACCGAGACGGCCCGCGAAGTCGCCTTCCACACGCGCAACGAAGGTCGTTCGCCTTTGCCTTCAGGTTATTTGGCGCTTATTCCTGGCGTCCATTTCTTCATGATCTACAAACTCGCCAAGCTCGTTTCCGAGATGGAAGCGCAGAACAAGTACCGTAGCGTGTCGCCTGGGGTGGCCGCGCTCTTCGGCGTCTTCCCGCCGTTCGCCCTTGCTTACATACAAGACGCCGTTAATCGCCATTGGTTGATGCACACCAAGCATACTTTGGTGAAAAAGCGCGCCGAAGCCGAAAAATCTGTGGTGTCGGCATCTTCCGAGATCTAAGCGGTTCGAATGAATATGACAAACGTTGACTCGGGTTCTTACCCGAGAGATCATTAATACACGTTAAAACTCGTATTCAGTCCCACCGGTGCGCGAATCCTTCGTCAGGAGTTCGGCTTTGAAATCTCAACCAATGGTCCGGTTAGCAACGGCATTAATGATGGTCTTGGCGACAACCTCCGCCTTTGGCCAAGGTGGCGGCGGCGGCGTCAGCGTGGACACGAAGGGATCTGGCGGCGTCAGCAGCGGCTTCTTGCTCTCGACCCACATGTTCTTCTATACGGACAACTCTTCTCTGGGTAACGACAAGTTGAACGACGGAAGTTCGTCGTACACTCGGTTCGACGCTCAATACAACATGTCGGATTACTTTTCGGGATTCGGCTTTTTCTACCAGCAAGATAAGTTCGGCAAAGGGCAGACGGATACCGGCATGGGCCTGATCGTCGAACTCGTTGCCGGCTCATTCTTCGTCAAATTCATGCCCGGTTCGATCCAGCAACAATTCGTTGACCGTTCCTTCGCCAAGCGAGCGGGCAGTTATCTTGCCTATGAGGCCGGTATCCGCGGCAACTTCTACGACGGCTTACTATTCTACGAAGTCGCGCTCCATCGCCGCACTGAAAACATTACCCAAGAAGACGGTCGGGCGATGAGCGACAAGTTTACCAAGACCGAAACGATGCCAATGCTCGGTGGAGGCGTCACTCTATGATCTTGAGTCGCCGCGCGTCGGTGCTCGGAACGTTGCTCTGCCTGCTGGCCGCCTGCGGGGGCAAAGACGCTTCCTCCCTGACGCACCCGCCCCGCAAAGCCAGCTTTCCCCTTTACGTCACCGTTCCGGGAACGAGTGCCGGAATGGGAGCGCTAT